>DASCRE010000161.1:0-8613 GCA_034408645.1 Fidelibacterota bacterium
GTTTTCTTTTATTATTCCATATTTTTTCAAATCACCAATTCTGTTTCGTAACGTTTTCTCTGAGAGTCCATATTCTTTTGCAACTTTTGCTCTTTTTTGGGAATTAGTTACAATATCCGGATTGGATTTCACTAATAAAAGTATTTTCTCCTCGTGGGGAGTAAGTTTTATCATTTTATATATAAGCCGTTGCAGCTAAATATGACATATAAATTGAAAAGATATAAGCTGTCATTTGTAAAAGGCTGAGACGTCCAACAAATGTATTTAAAATAGTTCTTGGAACTACTATAACATCTCCACGATTTAATAGAATATTATTACCTTTGTCAATACTACCATCTGGATGATATACAACAGCTCGATTTGCACTTCCTTCAAGTGTATTTCCTCCCGCTATACTGATATAATCAGAAATGGAATATCCAGGGATGAATTCGTATGCCCCAGGTTCCTGAACAAATCCATTTACCATTATACCTCTTTCCCTCAGGATATCAATTATATCCCCAGCCATTAGTTGAAAATGTGAGAACTCACTTGGGAGAATCCTTTTAAAGGATTTAGAATTTTCTCCTTCACGAGTAATAATTACACTCTGCAGATCAGAATATGTATCAAGTTTGATATTACGAGTCAAAAATTTTATTAGAGTCTCCCCTGGCTCAATAACGTCATATCCCGCTCCTTTTACGGCTCCCCTCAAGGCGACCGACTCATCATTAATGTTACCAAATGGAATGATAATTATATCCCCTTCTAAAAAAGTGGGGTTTTGGGATAAATCACCATTGCGAATAAAATTCAGATAATTAATATTTTCTAATTTCCCACTCTTACGCTTTACCGTAATTTCAAATTCCCGGGCTAATTGATGAAAACCATTGGCCCTATCAATAATTCTATCCAATCGATCTACAGCACTGGAACGGACAAAACCGGGAGTATTTACTGCACCTATTACTTGGATTTGAAAATATCTAATATTAACTAAAGCAACACTTACCTTTGCATTAGGATAGGCATTATCCAAAATATAGTTTGTTATTTTATCTATACCCTGAATAAGAGTCATTCCGGATACGCCCACTATTCCAACTGATGGAATGAATACATCCCCAGTAGGTGTTATCTTCAGAGGTAAAGTGAGGTTTTCCCCCATGAGAATATTGATCCCCAATTCATCGCCAGGACCAAGAATATATTCATCTGGATTAATAACTTTTTCAAGAAAAAATGTTTCTTCAAATGATTGGACAGCTTGGATTGTTTCGCCTGCTTTTACATCTGTATTTTCTTTTAACAAACTTAACTGACCAAATCTATTATCTTGCCCAAATGCAACATGCACAAGAAGTATAATTAAAAAACTTATTATATTATACATTTGAAAAACTAAAGGGCCCCTAATCTTTCTTGTTTATAAATTTTTTCTTGAATTTCTTGCCACCAATCCTGATGGTCAAGATACCACTGAATGGTCTTTCTAATGCCAGTTTCAAATGATTCATCTGGCACCCAATTTAATGCTTTTTCAATTTTAGATGCATCAATTGAATAGCGAAAATCATGCCCGGGCCGATCCCTGACAAATGTTATCAATTCCCTATATGATTTTCCAGATATAGATGGATGTATTTCATCCAGACTGTCACAGATAGTTTCCACAATCTTGAGGTTTGATATTTCAGATCGGCCTCCAATATTATAGGTCTCTCCTAGTATTCCGTTTTGAAGTACGGAGATTATGGCAGTGCAGTGGTCCTCCACATAGAGCCAATCACGGATGTTATCTCCTTTACCATACACAGGAAGAGGTTTTTCATTGAGACAATTAATAATCATTAATGGAATAAGTTTTTCGGGAAACTGATAGGGACCATAATTATTTGAACAATTTGTGATCAATACTGGTAATCCAAAGGTTCTGTACCATGCTCTGACCAAGTGATCTGATGATGCTTTGGCTGCAGAATAGGGTGAACTTGGATCATATGGGGTATTTTCTGTAAATGATCCTGTTTTCCCAAGACTACCAAAAACTTCATCAGTGGAAATATGATGAAAAAGGAATTCAGTAACAGAATTTTTGCTTAATGATTTATAATATCTAAGTGATTCTTCAAGAAGTGTGAATGTCCCAATAATGTTAGTGTTAATAAATTCATCCGGTCCATCAATGGATCTATCCACATGGCTCTCGGCAGCAAAATGAACAAGACAGTCTGGATTATGATTCTGAAAAAGACTGTAAACTAACTTAGCATCTGTAATATCACCTTCAATAAATATATAGCGGCTGTCAGAATTAAATTCTTTTAGATTAGATGTACTGCCTGCATAGGTCAATTTATCCAAATTTATAATGTGTTTTACATCTGTATTTTCAAGAAGGTATCTTATAAAATTTGAACCGATAAACCCACATCCTCCAGTAATAAAAAATATTTTAGGCTTCATACACCGGTAAATATTTGTCTGAAATATTTTTTAATGAAGGAAGATTTAAATCCTTTTTTGACAGAGTTGGATTAGATATCTTCCAATCTATACCTATTTCCGGATCATCCCACCGGAGCCCATATTCGTCTTCCTTATGATAAATATTTGTACACTTATATTGAAAAATAGCGGTATCAGACAATACGGAATACCCATGAGCAAATCCTTCTGGGATAAACATGGTCAGGTGATTTTCATCTGAAAGAATTGTACTATAATAATGACCGAAGGTGGGAGAGCCTTTTCGTATATCCACAGCTACATCATAAACCTTTCCAAAAGAAACCCGAACCAGTTTTCCTTGGGGATATTTGAGCTGGTAGTGAAGTCCCCTTATTATCCCCCTATCAGATTTTGATTGATTTCCCTGAATAAAAGATGTAGGCAAATTATATTTTTTCATTATATCACCACGAAAGGATTCAAAAAAATATCCCCTTTTGTCCCTGTGTATGTGGGGCATAATCAATAACAATCCAGGAAGAGATATCTCCTTAATTTCCATAATTTGTATTTCTAATTTTTATAGGGCAATCGCCCTACGTTATCAAATATAATACCTGCATTTTGAAATTCATGCATATTCAAGATATTCCTAGTGTCAAGGACTACAGGTGCACTCATCAGCGTTTTTATTTTATTAGCATCTATACCTCTAAATTCATTCCACTCTGTAAGAATAACCATTCCATCAGATTTTGATACCGCTTTTTCCCAAGATTTTTCATAAATAATATCAGGAAATAATTTAGAAAAGTTTGTGCCTCCCTCCGGATCATAAGCAGATACTTTTCCACCCCCTTTGAGAATAGCTTCTGTCATTGAGATAGCCGGTGATTCTCTAATATCATCAGTTTCAGGTTTAAATGTTAATCCTAAAATAGCAATATGTTTACCAATAAAATTACCACCCAGAAGGAATCTCAATTTATCGATCATTCTTTTTTTCTGCAACTCATTCGCTTTGATAGCTCCTTCAATTGTATGCATGGGCGTCTTTTTCATTTTAGCCAGGGAAGCTAACGCTTTTATATCCTTTGGAAAGCATGATCCCCCAAAACCAGGGCCAGCATGTAAAAATTTCGGGCTTATCCTACCATCAATACCCATAGCCCGGGCTATAGTGTGAACATCTGCATTTACCGCTTCACAAAGATTCGCAATTTCGTTTATATAACTTATTTTCAAAGCTAAAAAGGAATTGCTGGCATACTTTATCATTTCTGCTGACTCAATTGTTGTATAAAGCATAGGAGTTTCATTGATGTAAAGAGGACGATAGATATCTTTCATCACCTCAATTGCATTATTTGAAGATGCTCCAAGAACAATCCGGTCAGGCCTAAGAAAATCTCTGACCGCTGAACCTTCTCTTAAAAATTCAGGATTGGAACAATAATCAAAAGTTTGATCTGTTTTAGACCTAATCGATTTTACTATTTTTTCTCCAGTACCTATTGGGACAGTACTTTTCGTACAGATCACTTTATAATCATTCAAATTATTCGCGATGGTGTCAGCTACTGAATCTATTGCCGTTAAATCCGCACTACCATCTTCAGCTTCTGGTGTCCCAACAGCAATAAAAATAATCTCACTATTTTTTATCATCCTCTCTATTTCAGTTGAAAACAATAGTCGACCAGACTGGACATTCCGTTCTATTAAATCCTTTAACCCTGGTTCATAAAAAGGGATTCCCCCTTGATTCAAATAAGAGATTTTTTCTTCGAGGATATCTACACATGTAACTTGGTGACCAAAATCAGAAATCCCGGCACCACTCACTAACCCTACATATCCAGTCCCAATAATAGTTATTTTTTTCATTTATCTGATTTTATATATATTAATGAAATTATAAGAAGCCAAATTTACGACGGAGACCCCATTCCAAAGATAAAATGGAAATTAAAATAACTACAATCCACCATCTCTCAAAAGGCCGAGTTTTATTGGTTTCAGTCATTATTGTAATTTTCGGGTCGAGCTGTGAAATCATGCTATCCATATTTGCCCAGTGGTAATATTCTCCCCCAGTCTCTCCTGAGATATATTTCAAAAGTTCTTCATTTAAATATACTTTATTCAATTCAACCTGACTTTTTTCCACATAGAACTTTCCTTTCTGGTCATAGGTACCTGAATTATCTTTGTATTCAACAATATATTCATTTGTCCCGGGAAAGGATGCCCACAAAGATCCTTCCCATCTTTCCAATAACGGATTGAATTGTAATTCAGTTGAACTAACAATAGAATCCTTGACAATAATGTAAAATAGGGCAGATTCTCCTTTTGCTGATTCGGAATACCGAATACCGGAAATTTCAATTTCTTCGCCCTGTTGATAATTATTTTTATTCAATCGAAAGTGAAGAGTTTCATTACCACCAGTACGTAACAACCATGAAAATAATCCGCTCAATAATATTTTTGAAAATTCCTTAGATTTTGTTGATGTTAAATTATAATGTAATGCGTGCAAATTTGTGGGAGACCATACTGCCATTCTTACATTATTCGTTTCACCTGTAAGTAAAACAGGGGTATTACCACCGTTTTTAAATGATGCCAAAGGATACATCCACGAATGTTGATGGGTTAGTTGAAGCCCCGGATTTAAAGGAGGAAACTCTAATTCTCTAAAAATAAAATCAGGATGCATACTGAATGATCGTATTATTTTTTCCCCCTCTGAAGTCAAAGTCCATTCCGTCAATTTATCTTCAAATATCCAATTAGCATCTTTTAATCCAAAAATTGAAAAAAGTGTAGAAACATATCTTTCTTGAGTCGACGGTCCCGAAAACCATGCCAAACTGGATTTATGTGACCCAATTTTTTTTTTCAAAAAGGAATACCATGATTTTGACATCTGACTCACAGGAAAATTATCCAAAATGATAAGTTCATATTTTTTCTCCCAAAATTCTTTTAATCCGGGACGAAACTCTTTTTTATTCTGAATAAAATGATTCACTGAAGTACGTGGCATCTTGCTTAATATTTTCTTTAATACTCCTGTGTTATATGAGGGGGCACCAGTTAAAATTGCCACATTATATTGATCCTGCAAAATCGAAATACTAAATGAATGTTGATTATTAGCTATGTTTAATTCATCTTCTATTGAAGAGATTCTCATGGTATAAAGGGATTCACCCAATTGATCAGGAGCAAACCCAAACCGAATATTCGTTTGAGACCCTCCTCCTATAACACGAATATATTTTGATCCAATTAATTTATTTTCATCATATAAAGAAACAGTCAAGCGCTGATTTATATCTCCGAAAGATTCTACAGTCCCGATAATTTCAATGACCTCATTATTGATAGCAACAGTAGGAGCATCAACAGATTTAATGGAGATATCCACAAGTGCAGATTTATCCCCTACACCCAAAGAAAATATAGGAATAGAAACATCTGTAACTGATTGTTTTGGATCTATTCCAAGGGTATTCTGTCCATCGGTAATCATTAGATATCCCATTGATGTTTCTGGGTTTTCATGTTCAGCGCTTTTGATAATTTCTCCAATATTTGTGGTTGAGCCAGTTGCTGTAAGTGGTATTTCATTTATTACTGGATAGATGGAGTTATCAAAATGATAAATGGAATGTTTAATATCCTTATTTTTTAGTTTTTCACGAAATGATGATAAATCTTTGTTCAACCTAATTAGAGAGCTCTCTTTATGATAACCCATACTCATCGAATTATCTACAAAAACACTTAGCTCTCTCTCTCTTTCCCTTTGAATGACTTGAGTAATATTTGGCTGTAACAGGCCTATTAAAAGAATTACAACAAAAAATAACCTTAAGAAGGGTAATATTAAAAACTCCTTCTCTGGTTTAAAAAAAATAATATACCAAATTATTATTGTGACGCTTCCCAGAAGCAGAATCCAAAACCAATAATCTGTTTGATGGAGAAATTCGATAATCATTTATTCATATTGAAAAATCTAGATTCTGAACAAATAAAAGAAGAGAGCACTGTGAATAAATAAAATATTGTTATATAAACTGGATGACTTTACAAGAAAACTCTGAACACCCAAATATATTATTATCATTTTTTGAGATTTTCCATTCTTCTGAACGGATTATTTTATTTTAGGGAGAGATTTGGGAGCACAGAAAATGAAAGGGAAGATTTTTTTCCTGCCATTAGCTTTAATTCTCCTAAATAAGCAACCATTGCAGCATTATCTGTACACAAAGGGAGAGATGAAAAATGTACCTTCGCAGGAGCTAAATGGGTTTTTGCTGATTCCCTTAACATTTTATTTGCACTCACACCGCCCACAATGACACAGCTATTAATAGCAGTTAATTCTAAAGCGATTTTAAGTTTTGTAATCAATACATCAATAATAGCAGATTGGTAACTAGCTGCGATATTATGTATATTTTGATTTTTTTCACCTTCATCAAGGTTTCTAATGTAATAAAGAAGTGCCGTTTTGAGTCCGCTAAAACTAAATTCTAAATTATTTTTACCTAACAAGGCACGAGGGAATTCAATGGCTTTTGAGTCCCCCCCAACTGCACATTTTTCAATCGCTGGTCCACCAGGATATCCTAATCCTAATATTCTTGCCCCCTTATCAAATGCTTCCCCCGCAGCATCATCACGAGTTTCTCCTAACAAATGATATTTATCCTGTTCCATAATATGCCATAATTGTGTATGCCCCCCAGAAACGAGAAGACAAATCAATGGATACGTCAACGCTGGAGTTTCTAAAAAGTTCGAACATATATGTGCTTCCAAATGATTGATAGGAATAAGGGGTGTCCTCAATCCTAAAGACATCCCTTTTGCAAAACAGACTCCTGTAAGCAATGACCCCGCTAACCCAGGGCCCTGTGTCACAGCTATACCCTTTAATTCCGACTTACTTATCGTAGAAGTTGTTAATGCTTTTTGAACAATAGTGTTCAGGTAATATTCATGTTCTCTGGAAGCCAGCTCCGGAATAACGCCGCCTGAAGATTGATGAATCTGTTGAGAATGTATAATGTTTGAAAGCACTTTCCCATTGTGAACAATTGCAGCTGCCGTTTCATCGCAGGAGGTCTCAATCCCCAATACGCTCATTGAGAATCCCGAGTTACTACCAATTCAATGTTTCGTGGTGACAAATCCTGCCATTCAATGACATCATTGGGTATGACAATAGTTGGTGCATAAAATTGTTTTTTCTGTACCCACTGATCTTCAAAGTCTACATATATAACAAAATCTTCAGGATATATATCGGCAATTCGAAACACACCTCCTACCGCCGTAAGGGATACCGTCCTCGGATTTACAAACACTCGTAATCCATCAGGGACACGAGTCACTTGAACAGGGATATCACTGATAATTCGTTCACTGATTTTTTGTATATCAATTTCATAAGATATAGATCTATCTTTGTATTCAATTATAGGGTGCGGAGCGTGGATAGATAAGGACCCATCCCAAACCGGTTCCTTCAATGCTAAAAGCGTTTCTGGTTCTGTCGTTATCCATTGAAGCGAATCAACTAATTCTCTGGGACCGGCAATGTCAATAATATTGGGGGAAATATTAATATCTCCAACCTGGATAAATCCTGGCTCTGAATGGATAATTATTTTGGGAATAACCGGTACAGATTTTACAAGATATTCGTCCAAACTGATCTTAATTTCCAGAGGATAAA
The DNA here is from genome assembly GCA_034408645.1 of Fidelibacterota bacterium. Lineage (GTDB taxonomy): Bacteria > Fidelibacterota > Marinisomatia > Marinisomatales > AB-629-J13 > AB-629-J13. Next base: position 8,210 of record DASCRE010000161.1, read on the forward strand.
CAATTTCAAGAAAATTGATTTTCCATGATGAAGGAATAACAACTTTATGTGGGAATCGTTCATAATATTCATTTAAAATAAATTCATATTCTTCTGAAATACGGTCAAGGTCTAAAACTAATTTATAATCATCGTAAAAGTCCTTCAACAGAAATGCTTTCAATAATTCATGGCCTGTACCAGAAAAACGTACCTGAACCATACTGGGGACTTCTTTTTTAAGAGTTTTTTTTGCACTTATATTTCTAACTTCAAGAGGAATATCCATTCGATAGGAGTATTCTTCACTGCTAATCACAAACAGCCAGAGAAATAATCCCAGCCCAAACGAGCCTAAAAATAAATAGTAATTACTGTATTGTTCTCGGTTGAATATTGAGTATCTAACCAAAAATCATCACCAA
>DASCRE010000162.1:0-1715 GCA_034408645.1 Fidelibacterota bacterium
CGATCGAGGGGTTGCTGGTAGAGAACCATTACTATTTAGTTGGCTTCTTTGACGCCAATAATGATCAAACCTTGTCTACTTATGATGATCCATATGGTGTATCGGAGTTGTTCAGTATACCACCCAGCGGCCCTGTGAATCTGGTCATCAATGAAAAGTTGTATCGAGACTCTGTAGAAGTGGTAATTAAAAGTATTAATCCGGATATAGGCGGTGGTGATCTGTGGCTGGCGCTTTATAAAAATGAAGATATAAATCCAATTAATGCTCTGCCAGGGATTCCGGATAATCCTATTTTCTCGCAGCGTATTTTAGATTTTGATACAACCCCGATAATCGATCAAATTTACACGTTTAAGAATGAAAACTTTGACGCAGAGTATGACTCGGCGTATGCCTGGATTGCATATTATTATAAACACGGGGCACAGGATGATGCCTTTGATGTAAATACTGATCCTTATGACTGGGGATACATTCAAGTAGATCGACTCGCACAGGGGTCGAGACTAAACTTTGCATTTAGGCTTCATTTTGTTCCCGGCCCAGAGATTACACCACCGTCAGCTTCCTCGATCCAAGCTAATGTAGGTCAAGAACTCCAATTGTCATTTGGAGCAAGCGCAAGTCAAATGACTGGGAGTGAAGTAGAGCATGTTGAAGTTGAATTTTGGAGCGGACATTCAGATGTAATTCATAACGGTTTTGCCCAGGCAAATAATAATGGAGATGGTACATGGACTGCAACAATTGCTCCTTATGATATTAATATGGGCGGACTGGCAATTGCGTATCAAGCTCAGGATAAAATGGGCATTTGGTCGGGGACTTCCATCAGTGATATACAGGTTGCATTCGGTGATTTGCCTGATCCATCTCTTTTTGCAGAAACCAATGCCAAAACCTATCAAATGGTTTCTGTTCCCGCTGTACTGCAGGATGCTAGATCTGAAGATGTGATACATGATGAATTGGGCTCGCCCGATAAGGTAGAATGGCGATTATTTGAATGGTCCAATGGTCAATATCATGAAGGTGGTGTTTCTTTTACCCCGGGGGCGGCATTTTGGTTAATTACAAAAAATGCACAACAGATAAATACCGGACCAGGTAAAACAACACCGATATTCTCTTCCACAAAGCTGAATTTGTCCGATGGTTGGAACATGGTTGGTAACCCATATTATTTTCCAGTCAACTTAGCTGAACATGTGGTATTCAGTGAAAATGTTGAACCAAACTTGTATCAATGGAATGGATCCAGTTATACGAACACGACCACTATGGTTCCCCGAGGCGGAAACTGGGTTTTCTCCAATGGTAGTGGCATGATGGAATTCTTTCCAATGTTTAAACCTCAACTACAAAGTGAAGCTATACCGGAAGAAACTGCGAACGATGAAAAAGACTTTAATTGGAAAGCCAAAATCATTACGAAAGCAGGGGATCGCTATGATAAAACTGCGACTTTTGGTGTTCATGAATCTGCAAACGATACCTGGGATCGATTTGATTACCATGAACCACCGGTTATCGGTGATTATATTTCCATGGCTTTTGATAATAATTCCTGGGTAAAAAATGGCGGTCGTTACAGTCAGGATATTCGTTCTAAAAGTCGTACCCAAACATGGAATTTGGCTGCACGATCAAATATAAAAGGGATCGTAAGCCTCAGTCTTGAAGATATTCATGCTATTCCATCTCATCAGGAT
>DASCRE010000163.1:0-1998 GCA_034408645.1 Fidelibacterota bacterium
AAATATTCTGGGGATGAGGTTATGGCCCTTTTTGGGGCGAAAGTTGCCAGTGAAGCTGATACTGAGCGGGCAATTAGGGCAGGTCTTCAGATGCTCAAGAATCTGGAACGTTTCAATACTCTGATAAAAACAAATAAGAATTTTAACAATATTGATACATCCCTAGCAGTACGTATCGGGATCAATACGGGACTTGTTACAACGGGTAAAATAGGCAAGGGTAGGGAAGGTGATTTTACCGTGTATGGGGATAGTGTTAATCTCGCTTCCCGCCTTGAATCAAATGCTCCTGTAAACAGCATTATGGTTCCCGAGTCAATTGAAAAAATGCTGGTAGATCATTTCGAATTTTTAGATCAGGGGAATATTAAAGTAAAAGGCAAAACGGATCCCATATCCGTATTTACAGTTGGTAAAATTAAAGACTCACCATCTGTTGTAGAGGATAAGTATTTAACAAAATTTGTAGGTCGGGAAGAAGAATTAACAGAGCTGAAAAAATCTTATCATATTGCTATTGGTAATATTGGAAAAGATGAAAGCTGTTCTGCTATTATAGCCATTAAAGCTTCAGCAGGGATAGGTAAAACCCGCCTTGTACATGAATTTATTTTTCAGTCGCTTTCAAATTCATCTACATCAAAATATCTATCAATTGGCCGATCAACCAATGTAACCGGCCAGCCATTTTTTACATTCTTGTCACTTTTCAGGCATTATTTTCATATCTCTGAGATTGATTCTTCGAAAGTGATGGCTGAAAAAATAACAGATGGCTACAGTAAACTTGAAGAACATCTTGAAGAGCAAGATAGAGTCATTTTATCTGAATCGCAACCAATGATTGGGTTTCTATTTGGGCTTCTATCGGATGATGGGAGACTCAAGACCAAAGGGAAAGATCTTCAGTCTCATATTCATATTGCTGTATTCCAGCTTTTAAGATGTATGACACTCCGATGCAATCAGTCCAGTATTCCCATGGTGTTTATATTAGAAGACCTTCACTGGATAGATGATGCATCTCTAGAGGCCTTGAAATTTATTATTACTGGATTTTCTGATCTTTCAGATAAAAAAGGGATTACCAATTTATTCATTCTAAACTACCGCCCCAGTTTTACGCTGCCAGTAGAAATTGCAAAAGAAGAAGATTGTAAAGAAATTGATATGTTGCCGCTTTCTGATGATTATTCAACCAATATGATTGAAAATGCTTTAGATCTGGGGGCCCTCCCAGATTATGAGATGAAAAATATATTAGAAATTTCTTCCGGAAATCCGTTTTATATTGAAGAATGGATAGCTTATATAAGTAGCTACCAGAATCAGGAAACGTTGACTATCGAAGAGATATTGATTAAATATCCTGTTCCAACTTCCCTCAATGCACTAGTTCTATCTAGAGTAGATGCGCTCAGTGAAAATGATAAAGGGGTACTGCAGATGGCATCTGTAATGGGACTAAATGTACATTCATCTATTCTTCAGTTGTTGCATGAAAGATTAGATACAAAGTCAATCATTAAAGATGCAGTGAAGATTCTAGTTGAAAGGGACTTGCTGATTAAAGTATCGGATGATGAGTACAGTTTTAAAAGTTCCATTTCCAGAGATGTGATTTATGAGGCAATTTTACAGTCAAACCGAAAAATGTTGCATCTTGAAATTGGTAATCTTATAGAAGGGAATTATGATGAAAGTTTAGATTCATACTATTATGAACTTGCAGAGCATTTTGACCGTTCAAATGAATATGATAAAGCGCTTGTTTATCTAGAGAAATCAGGTGATAAGGCAAGACAAATGTATAATAATAAAATGGCAGCTGATTTTTATACCCGGCTTTCTGATATTTACAAAAACTCTGATTATACAGGCAATATTCTAGCGTTGGAGCAAAATAATTGGAAAATACAAAATACAAATGAAAGTAAAATGCTTATCAGTTTTTTAAAGTATGAATTATTAAGAGGTGATATGCTTACCATTATTGGT
>DASCRE010000164.1:0-1703 GCA_034408645.1 Fidelibacterota bacterium
TTTGATTTGTTTGACTATGGTGATGATCTTGAGGAATGGACAGATGATGATAATTATATGTTTTATGATGCAACCTTTCAGGAGTCATATTTTACGTGGAATGATAGCAAGTCTGATTGGCAAGCAGTTACAAAATCTCGTGAATACACACATAATGTGGATATTACAGCAGGTGATCTTTTTGGTGGAGTGGAGCTTATTAAGGGTAGCTTTGTCACTGATAATGCTGATCCTTTTCCTTTGCTGGCTCATAGCGAATATAAACAGACATGGCCAACTGAATATGATATTTCAGTGAGTGATTATGTTCCTTTTTGGCCTGGATGGTGGGCAGATAAATATTGGGGAGATAGTCCGAATTCATGGTATGATGAAGGTATAACTGGATGTAATGGATCACGACAGGATGATGATTGCTGGAAACCTAGTATTGGTGACCATGTTTCAGACATGGATATATTTATGCAGTTTGATGATCGTTGGGCCTTTCGAGGTAATCAAGTAGAGAACAATGTTTATTTGCAAACGGGTTATCCTCTAGGTTTGCGAGTAATGTCAATGGGGCATTCATACGGAATTTCATATGCTGAAGACATCATGTTTTTTACTGTCGTGGTTCGTAATGAAAGTGGTTTTGGTGAGGCTGGTCAATGGTGTGCATTTGAAGATGGGGAATATAAATATAATGATGATGGCACACAGCTTTGTGGTGACCCAATGATTATGGCGGATGGTACACTATTAAATGCAGGTAAGGGCTTCAATTATAAAGAATTGTTTCTGGGCTTTTATATGGATGCTGATGTTCTAGCGGGTGAGCTTTCAGGATATTCTGGCTTACATTCAAATGATGATGATTTTATGGAATATATTGATTGTGAAATACCTTCTATATATTACCCAGATGGAGAATGTAAATATATAAATGGTGAAAAATTGCGTGTATCAATGGCTACAATATATGATTATGATGGTCAGAGCGGGCAGCCAAGTGGTGAAACTATAGGGATGGTTGCAGTTCAGCTTTTAGACTCTCCTAAGGCGACGGAAGATATAGATCTAGATGGAGATGAAAGTATTGATATTGAAGTTGGTGAGCCTTTAAAGATGACTGATTGGCATTGGTTTGACTGGTATAATCGTCCAGGTGTTGTTGCGACAGAAAGCAATCAGGGGGCGAGTGCTGGTGGAGGTGGTCCTCAGGCTGCAAATAAAGAAGAGATTAATTATAAGATTATGTCGGGGGATACTACCAACTTGTCCACCGGTGAAAAGAGCAGATATTTTCATACTGCTGATCCTGCCACAGATTTAGATGTTTTGCTAAATCCACATTTTGATTCATTGGAGGGTTTGACTGAAACAGAATTTTTTACTAGAGATCCAGATGGATTAGATGCTGTATTAGAAATGACTTCAGGCCCCTTTGATTTAGATATTGGGGAAGAGGTGTCTTTTTCATTTTGTGTTATTTTTGGACAGAATCATGCAGATTTGATTCGTAATGCAGAATTTGCACAAATAATGTATAATGCGCATTATCAGGGTTATTCACCGCCAAACCCTCCTAAAGTAAAAGTTGTAGGAGGTCATGGAAAGGCAACAATTTATTGGACAAATGATGCTGAGGTGTCAAAAGATGTGGTTACAACTTATACGGATTTTGAGGGGTATAAAATATACAAGAGTATGGATAATGGAAG
>DASCRE010000165.1:0-10843 GCA_034408645.1 Fidelibacterota bacterium
TCTCGAATATATTCTCCCCGATATCCTTCTTCAGGAAATTCCACTTCAGGATTAGTTTCCTGAAAATACCGGGCTGAAACGGAATCAGATAATATTCTCATTTGGCGTCCACCATCATTATAATAGTACTCTCGTGTTACATCATATTTATGCCATTCAAGGATATTTGAGATTGTATCGCCGAGTACAGCCTGTCTCCCGTGTCCTACGGTTAATGGACCAGTAGGATTTGCTGAGACAAACTCAACATTTGCCGTTTTCCTAATTCCAATGGATGACTTACCAAAGTTATTTCCTTGTGACAGGATTGTAGTTAAAAATGATTGGTAATAATCCAGGGATATAAAAAAATTAATAAAACCGGGCGGAGTAACATTGGTACTCGATACCCATTCCGAATTTAAAATTAAGTTATCTGTAATAGTTTGTGCTAAGTGGATCGGATTTTTCTTGATTTTCTTTGCCAAAACAAGAGCAATATTACAAGAGAAATCGCCAAATTCCCCCTTTTTTGGAGGTTCAATAATTATCGATTTCTTAGGGAGATCTAAAGAAAAAAGAACTTCAGTTATTGCTTCAGACAGATGTGTTTTCAAGTTCATCAGTTATTCTCCATATTGGAGCATCTGCCCATAGTTTTTCAAGGGAATAATATTCTCTCTCACTTGTTCGGAAAATATGAATAACAACATCCACATAATCAAGTAAAATCCAGTAACGATGTTCATACCCTTCGATTTTCCACGGTTTATGAGGTGTTCCTTTTCTCACTGCATCGGCAATGGCTTTAACTTGAATATCTGTGTCAGCCGAACAGATTACAAAGAAATCTGTGATACTGGTTAATTTACGAACATCAATAGCCTGAACATGTTCTGCCTTCTTTGAAAGGACCAGGTGACCTGTTAGGTCCAATAGCTCTTTTGAATTCAATCTATAAAAAGTAAATCAGTTTTGATTTTGCCAAAATTTCATGACCGGTTTTATGGATGCATAATCGCTTCCAATGATCACGGTTAGGTCAAACTCTGAACTGGAATTGGGTTTATTTAAAATGTGATTTTCATCCTGTGAATCAAATCCTAATATAGAAGACACCTTATCCAGAATTTGAACATTCCCAGTCCTAGTGATAATAAGAGTATGAGTATAATCGTAGTGGTCCGCGTCATCTGAGTTCAGCACGTCAATATTATGTTCCCTGAAAAATCTTGAAAATTTACCCGCCATGCCTTGTATCCCGCATCCGTTTAATACTTCAATCGGAGATTCATTGATAGGATTATTTTGATAAGTGGTGGACAATGGAGGAGGATCTGATGTGGGAGGAAAAGATATTTCAAAAGAGTTTCCGTTATGCACTTGTTTAGTTGAAAATGAATAAACAAAGACTCCAATAAATACAGTCAGAATAAAGATCAAAGAGTTTAGAAAGATATTCTTAATAGAATTATCTTGCGATCTCTTTGATCCTACTTTTTTGAGGTTTCGGGAAGATCTTTGTCCGAAAAATGGAGGCATTCGTGATTTAGTTAATTTGGTTCAGGGAAAATGGAGAAAATGATTTATAGTGTGTAAATGAATTTTTTTGAACAGAGAATTGAATCATAGAGTTTTTTGATGGTTTATATGAGAGACTGATGTCATACCCAAGGTCACCTTGTTGTCCCAAAGTCTCTGGCATTTGAAATAGTGTAAAATTTGACTGGAGCATCAGATTTGGTCTGAGCAAATATGATATGGAATTTGTATAACTTCCGGTATTAAATGTTTTGCCTCCAACACTACTGACACTGAAGCTAATACCGTGATTCATTTGGAGCCGGTTTGGAGAAAATAACGTAGACAATGAAGATTTACCCAAACCCAACTGAGGAAAGGCATTCATGCTTGGCAGGTCTTTTTTAAATTGACTAAAGACAAAACTGAATGTCAATAGAAAAAGGCAGATTTGAAATAAAATTTGTCTCATATCCAGAAGGTAAAATACAATATTTTATGAAAATGGGGGAATTGAAACATTTAATTTATATTTTTTTTTCAATGATTCCACCACCTAAACATTGTTCTTTGATGAAAAACACAATGGATTGCCCCGGTGTAACAGCGAACTGTTTTTTATCAAAAGTAATAACACATGTGTTATCTGCTTCATAACTGATGGTGCAGCACTGATCTTCCTGACGATATCGGATTTTTGCGGTAATGTATTTTCCTTCATCCAGTGGATTTCCCCCAATCCAGTGTAACTGTCCTGCACGAAGTTTTTGGGAATATAGAAGAGGATGGTCATGCCCCTGTACAACGACCAAATTATTATTCTCTATATCTTTTTCTGCTACATACCAGGGTGACTCTTTGTTCCCATATCCTCCTCCGATTCCGATACCTTTCCTTTGTCCTATTGTGTAAAACATGAGTCCATTGTGTTGTCCGATAACATCTCCTTTAGGGGTGATAATATGACCAGGGTCTTCGGGAATAAATTTCCGCAGAAATTGTGAAAAATTTCTTTCTCCAATAAAACAAATACCTGTACTGTCTTTCTTTTCCGAAGTAATTAACCCGGCATCAGAAGCTAATTTACGAACTTCAGATTTTTTATAATCACCCAAGGGGAAAAGGGAATGAGAAAGTGCATTCTGGTTTAATGGATAGAGAAAATAACTTTGATCTTTTTTCCTGTCAGTCCCTTTGTAAAGTACATATTGTCCATTGGAACGTTTGATTTTTGCATAGTGCCCTGTTGCGATAAAATCAGCATCTAGAGATAAAGCATAATCTAAAAACAGCTTAAATTTAATTTCCTGATTACAAAGAACATCTGGATTTGGGGTACGTCCTGATTTTTCTTCTTCTAAAAAATGAGAAAACACTAGTGACTGATACTCTTTTGTAAAATTAATTGTATGTAAGGGGAGTTCTAAGGTGTTGCACACTTGTAATGCATCACGATAATCTTTTTCTGCTGAACAAAATTCACTTTCTTCATCCCAATTTTTCATAAAGATGCACTCCACTTCAAAACCTTGGTCTTTTAAAAGTAGGGCAGAAACTGAACTGTCCACACCGCCACTCATCCCAACAATAATTCGTTTACCCATTGAAACGATTACCTTTGACAATTGTAGAGATTGCTTTGACTAAATCTTTTACATCATTTTCAGTGTTTCCTTTGCCAAAACTAATACGCAATGTTTTCATATTCATTTCATTACTTAGTCCGATTGCATTTAAAACATGGGAAGGTTTCACTGTCCCAGATGAACAAGCAGACCCACTTGAAACTGCCATTCCTCTTCGACTCAATCCAATGATGAGTCTTCCGCTGTCGGTGGAAGGAATGGTTATACTAACTACTCCAGGAAGTTGTTCAGACGTTGTGTTAAACATAAGGTTTTCAATACGTTTTATTATGGATGACTTGAATATTTGTTCCAGATTTTTCAGATGAGTTATTGTCTCATTTAATTCCATTTTTGCCAGTTCTGCTGCTATTCCCATTCCTGCAATCCCCGGGACATTTTCTGTTCCAGCTCGTAGACTGCGTTCCTGTCCGCCGCCAATTATGAATGACCTCAATTGAGTGTTTTCTTTGATAAATAATGCACCAACGCCTTTTGGTCCGTAGAATTTATGAGCTGAGAATGACATCATAGATACTCCGGTTTTATAAACATCAACAGGAATTTTTCCTATTGTCTGTACTCCATCACTGTGAAATGGAATGCCATGGTCCCTAGCAATGGAAGACAATTTTACAATAGGTTGAATAACACCTGTTTCATTATTTGCATACATAATTGAGATTAATCCTGTGTTTTTTCTGATAGCCTCCTTTAAATGATCAGGATTAATTACTCCAGTTTTATCTACTTTGAGAATAGTAGTTTTGATTCCAAAATGTTTCAGGCGATCTAAAACATTCAATATTGCCGGATGTTCAATTGCAGAAGTGATCACATGGGTTTTTGAGCTGTGGATTAAATTATATAAAACTATATTATTCGATTCAGTCCCTCCGCCAGTAAAAATAATTTCAAAGGGAGAACACCCAACTGAGTCTGCCATTTGACTGCGCGCAGTTTCGATAATACTTCTTGATTCTTGACCCCATTTATGAGTGCTGCTGGGATTCCCAAAATTGTTGAATTCTGTTCTCTGCATTACCTCAAGCACTTTTTTATGAAGAGGCGTAGTGGCACAGTGATCAAAATAGTACATTGACAAAATGCAGAGTTAGAAGATTATTAAAAGAAACGTATCAGATATCGTTACGAATGCAAGCGTATCGAAGTGTATTTTGTAAATTTTTATAAAAAGGTGGTTTTCTTTCTTCTAGTTGTTGAATTACTTTTTCAGCGTCATATTCATAACGATGCACATCCCAATTGATTGAATCTCCAACCGTTAAAAATGCAACGGAACCATTAGTATTTTTATCAAACGGGAGACCAGTTGCTCCTGAACATAAAATAAGCAAATTCTCTGCCTCATCATGGCGAGGGACGTGGGTATGTCCGTGAATAAAAACAAATTGATTCAATGAATCATTTTTTGCAATTACATGGTCTCTCCAACTAGATGCTTCTTCAATCGTAGGTGGTTGATCATCCCTTTGATACCATGCGTGGGTGAATTCAACCAGAGTACCATCAATAATTTCTCGATGGGCTACATGCATGGTTTTAATGAAATCTACTCCTTTATTACCAACCCGTTGACCTGCCCATTTGATATTTTGAACAATCTCCTGACAAATGGGATCATATGGGTCCATTCCTTCCAATGTAGGTTGTTCCTCTTCCCATAATCGTTCGAGGATGTAGCGATCATGGTTTCCCCTGATGTAAATACAATTCTCAATGGATGACAACAATTCAAACGATTCTTCGGGATTGGGACCGAGGGGGAAGCAGTCACCCAAACATATGATTTGGTCAATATCATCTCGATTACTAATAACTGAAAGTGCTGATTTTAGTGATTCAGTGTTAGAGTGTATATCGGTAATTATAGCGAAAGTCTTTTTACTCATAAGAAATAAATTAAACTAAATCCGATTTATACTGCAAGAATCAAATAAAAAGTGTTTTAGACATACATTTGAAAGTGATAATCATTTTCAGCTAAATTTAGTGTTCATGTCTACTCGTTCTATTACAATTGTAGGTTCGGTTGCACTGGACACAATTGAAACGCCCTTTAATCGGAAAGAAAACCTGATTGGTGGTTCAGCAACCTACGCAACTATTGCTTCAGGGAGGTCAAGCCCGGTTTATCCCGTAGGGATTGTGGGTAGTGATTTTCCTTTAGATGGATTTGAAATTTTTCAGAAATATTCAGCTGATTTATCTGATTTTCAAATGGTCACCGGTAATACATTCAGGTGGGGTGGAAAATATGATCACACAATGGATAACCGGGAAACATTGTTTACAGAGTTAGGTGTTTTTGAAGGTTTTTCTCCGATATTGTCACAGACGTGTAGAAAATCAGATTATCTATTCCTTGCTAATATCCACCCTTTACTCCAACTTTCTGTTATGGATCAGATGGAAGGCCATCCTATTGTCATTGTGGATACAATGAATTTGTGGATAGATACCGCTAAAAAACAACTCCTCGAAGTGATTAAGAATTGTGACATCTTTTTAATTAATGATAGTGAAGCAGAATTATTATCGGGGCAGAAAAGTTTGGAAAAGGCAGCAGAAAAATTTTTGGAATTAGGTCCTAATAAAGTGATCATAAAAAGGGGTTCAAAAGGCTGTGTATCATTTTCTGATGAAAATACAATTTCTATTGGTACATTTCCAGTGAAAAATGTGGTTGATTCCACCGGTGCAGGAGATACGTTTGGAGGCGGATATATTACCGGGATAGCATCCGGACTTGGAGAAATGGAATCCATTATTCATGCTTCCGCCTTGGCCTCTGTTTGTGTTGAAGATTTTGGTATTCAGGCATTGTTATCCCTGAAAGATGAAGAATTAATTTATAGACAAAAAATAATTCGAGAATCGGTTAGTCCTTGAATTATAGATTTTCCACATTTAATTTTACTTATTATTTGAGGTGTAAAATGTTTCCAAACTCCAAGTTATATTTATTTTTAACCATTTTTTACCTGGGGCTCTTAGGATGTGCCAGTGAAGAATTAACATCTGCAAGACTCTATATTCAGCAGGAAAATTGGGAAAAAGCAGAAGAATTTTTGGTAAAAGCCCTAGAATTGGAGCCAGAAAATGCTGAAATACCCTATTTACTTGGGAAATTGATTTATGCGAAGAGGAAAGAGTGGAATAAAATGAATGAGATGTTTGACCGTGCATTAAAATTGGATAAGGAGAAGGTCATACTGGAAGGAGGTACGGTTAAACAATATGTGGAACAGTCAAGGAGTAAGTTTTGGTCCAATACTTTTAACATTGGTGTTAATGAATTTAATAAGTTTCGAAAATTGTCTGGAGACGAAAGAAAAACTGCTCTTGACAAAGCAATATCATTATTTAAAGAGGCAATGCATATAAGTCCCGGAGAATCTCAAACATATCCTATTCTTGCCACGTGCTACTATGAATCAGGGAACGGTGATCTTGCTAAAGATTATGCTGCCAAAGCAGTTATGTTATCACCCAGTGATTTTGATGCAAATTTTACAGCTGGACAGATTTTTACTACATTGAATGACAAGAAGGGTGCGCTAATGTATTTTGTGAAAGCAGTGGAAATTGATCCTACAAGCAGTAGCGCTATACGCCATCTTGCCCAATCATACTATGATATTGGTAAAATGGATAAATCAATAGAAACGTATCAAATTGCCATAAAAAATGAGACAGACAGGACAGTAAAAGCTGATCTGCATTTTAATCTTGGGGTGTTATTTATGCAAGAGGGAAATTTTATGGATGCTGAAGATAATTTTATGATGGCCTATGATTTTAATCCTGATGATGTTGAAGCTTTGGTTGGGATGGCACAGACCTTTGAGACGGCAGAAAAATGGTCTCGCTCAGAAAAGTTTTATAGGGAATTAATTTCCTTGGAACCGAATAATCCGGAACACTATAAGGGGATGGCACGAATCCTGATAAAACAGGGAAAAAAGGATGAAGCAGAATATTATTATAATAAATCAAAACGGGTTGGTTCTAAATAAATTTTGGGTTCCCGTTATAGGCCTAACCCAATTTAATCCTTTTTCGTAAATACTCGTTTAAAGCATAATCCAAATCCAAATCCGTATATAACGGAAGGTAATCTATTTTACGAAGTCCGCATTGTTTTCGGTATCGATCCTGATATTTTTTCATGAGCGCTTTATAGGCATTTCGAATTTGCCACGGCTCAGTTGTGATCATATCGCCTGTCTCCATATCTTTAAATCGTGTTCGGGTGTTGAAAGAAAATTCCATTTCTTCCCTATCAATAATGTGAAAAACGATCATTTCCTGTTTTTGATGTCTAAAATGCTTTAATCCATTCATAATTAAATCCATATCATCCATCAGGTCAGAAATGATAATGGTCAACCCTCGCTTTTTGATTCGTTCAGCCATTTCGTGCAAGACAGAACCGAGATTCGTATCTTTACCGGGGGTGATATTTTCGAGTTGAGTAAAAACAGAATTCAGATGACTTTGTGTAGAACGGGGTGGGAGGAGCGAATCAAGTTTATGATGGAATAAACCCAATCCAACACCATCCTGCTGGTTCAGCATCAGGTAGGAAAGAGCTGCAGTAAGGTAACTTCCATACTCCAGTTTTGTCAATTTTCCACTTGAATAATTCATAGAATTACTTATATCTAGGAGAATATGTGAATGAAGATTGGTTTCCTCTTCATAACGTTTTGTGTAAAAACGGTCTGTCTTACCATATAATTTCCAATCAATGTGGCGAATCTCATCTCCAGGACCGTAGGCACGATGTTCTGCAAATTCTACACTGAAACCATGGTAAGGGCTTTTATGCATTCCAATAATATATCCTTCTACCACTAACCGGGCACGTAATGCCATGTTTTGTAATTTAGCTGCCGTTTCCGGTTTTAAATATTTTCTCTTATCCAGTGTCATAAACCAAATAATTTAGATTTATTCAGGATAAATCTATTTGATTGAATCCAACAGTTTCAGCAATATATCATCAGGAGACACTCCTTCCGATTCAGCATTGAAATTGGGTAGAATTCTATGTCGGAGGATTGGTAGAGCCATGTCTCTGATATCTGAAATATCTGGAGAAGGTCTTCCGTCCAACGCGGCTTTTGCTTTTGCTCCCAGAATTAGATATTGAGAGGCCCTGGGTCCGGCTCCCCAATCTATCCATTCCTTAATAAAGTCAGGAGCATTATCAGAAATCGGCCGGGTGGAAGTGACAAGGTCCACAGCAAAAGACACCACGTTTTCTGCAACTGGAACACGTCGGACCAAATTTTGAAAAGACAAAAGGTCATTTCTGGAAAGAATTGGATTATTATCTATTTCAGTATCTCCGGTGGTAGACTGGACGATCTTTATTTCCTCTTCCTTGGAGGGATAATCAATTTTCAGATTGAACATAAATCGATCCAATTGTGCCTCTGGTAATGGGTATGTTCCTTCTTGCTCTATTGGGTTTTGAGTTGCGAGGACAAAAAATGGTTCTTCCAAGGTATAGGTTGTTCCAGATGTTGTTACTTTATGTTCCTGCATGGCCTCCAAGAGAGCGGCCTGAGTTTTAGGCGGAGTACGGTTAATTTCATCTGCCAAAATGATATTTCCAAAAACAGGTCCCTTAAAAAATCTAAATTCTCTTTTTCCAGTGGAATGGTCTTCCTCAATTATTTCAGTTCCAGTGATGTCACTTGGCATCAAATCAGGTGTAAATTGGATGCGGCTGAAATTTAATTCCAACAACTCAGCAATTGTTTTAATCATTAATGTTTTTGCCAATCCCGGAACCCCTACAATTAGGGAATGACCTTTACAAAACAACGCAATGAGAATATGATGTAATACTTCAGTTTGTCCAATAATTGTTTTTCCAATCTCATTCAGAAACCTATCTCTTGACTCATGAAGGGTTTCAAGTAATTCGATATCGTTCATCTTTGGATCCATATTGTTCTCAGTTCTCCTTTTGAGGTTTGTTTAAAGGGCAAAACTTACGAGCCCTATAATATTCAGGCAATTTTATTGTTTTATTCACTACCAATTAGGTTTGAAATTAGTATGTATGAATAACGAAGGAAAAAGTAAAAAAGTTCCTCTAACGGGAATGACCAAATCGGAATTTGAACAAATGTGTATAAACTTTGATGAACCTGAATTTCGAGGACGACAACTTTTCCACTGGGTTTATGTTCAAAAAGAAAGAGATATTCAAAAAATGGATAACCTACCAAATATTTTCCGTGAAGCTTTGACAAAAACATACAGAGTTCCATCTCTTGAATTGGCAGAATTGAGTACTTCCCCATCTCGAAAAACAACTAAATATTTATTTAAAATTCCAACTGGTGAGAAAATTGAATCTGTGCTGATGGAGGATGGAGGGCGAATTACGGTATGCCTTTCCACTCAGGTAGGATGTGCTCTTGGATGTACATTTTGCGCTACGGCTAAGATGGGTTTCCAAAAAAATTTAACGGTGGGGGAAATTGTGGATCAATTTTTACAGCTTCAAAATGCATCAAAACATCGTATCACCAATGTTGTTTTTATGGGTATGGGAGAACCATTATTAAATTATAACAGGGTAATTAAAGCTGCTAAATTATTAAATCACTCAGAAGGAGTCCATTTAGGAGCAGGGAAAATCACCATTTCTTCTGCTGGTGTGATTCCAAAAATAATCCGATTTGCAGATGAAGGATGGAAATTTAAATTAGCGGTTAGCCTCAATGGAACAACTGATGAAAATCGGTCCAAAATTATGCCAATCAATAAAAAACACAGTATCAATGATTTAATTTCTGCTGCTCAGTATTATCATGATAAATCAAAATCTTTAATTACATTTGAATATGTTTTAATAAAGAATGTAACTGATTCTATTACTGATGCCCGCCGACTTATAGATTTATTAAAGAATCTACCCTGCAAAGTGAATGTGATCCCGTACAATGCTTTTGATGATTCTTATTGCCGACCAGATAAAAACCGAATAACTCAATTTTTGGATGAATTAAATTCTGCATCATTTATTGTCACTGTAAGGTGGAGTCACGGAACGGATATCAATGCAGGGTGCGGGCAATTATCTGTGATGGGGGTAGCAGGCAAT
Organism: Fidelibacterota bacterium; assembly: GCA_034408645.1. Taxonomy (GTDB): domain Bacteria; phylum Fidelibacterota; class Marinisomatia; order Marinisomatales; family AB-629-J13; genus AB-629-J13. Next base: position 10,276 of record DASCRE010000165.1, read on the forward strand.
TGAATATTTCTACCATGGCAGAAACCGTGCAGAACGCAACAGGATTCAAGGGAGGAACAGCAGTTATTTTAGGATCTGGATTAGGTGAATTCTCGAACAATTTAGAGAATAAAATAGTAATACCTTATAATAAAATCCCGGAATATCCATCTCCATCAGTTCCAGGACATGCAGGTGAATTGGTTTCAGGATATCTTTCAGGAAAACCTATATTGGCAGCAAAGGGAAGATTTCATTATTATGAGGGATATAAATGGGAAACCCTTGTTTTGCCGATTCACCTTTTCCATGCTCTGAATGTGAAAACACTGATTATTACCAATGCTTCCGGTTCCATGCGGAGTACAATTAAACCGGGAGACCTGTTTCTCATTACCGGGTATTTGGACTGTACTTTCAGAGATTCAGTTGAAGATCCTCAAGTCACTAATATTAGAAATTCTTCATCCCAATTATATGAAACGGTACCTGTCTGTGCTTCGGAAAATAATATTCCATTAAGAAAGGGAAATTACTGCTGGGCTTTGGGTCCGTCTTATGAAACACCTGCAGAAATAACGTATTTTAG
>DASCRE010000166.1:0-2804 GCA_034408645.1 Fidelibacterota bacterium
TATCATACAGGTTTTGGTAATAGTGTTTTCACAAAAATAAATGCCAATTATAATTCTGATATCGTTAGCATTATCCTAGAGGTAACTGATGCAAAAGGTTCAGAAATTTTGACTTCAAGACCTGACACTACTTATCTAAGGGTAGTAGCCAACCAGCCTCCAGTTGCTGTTATTAATCATATTTATAATCCGGATAAAAAACTTTCTTGTCAAGAGGATTTAGATGAATTTACTAGAACCGATATTTCTATGGCAAATTCATTTAAGGACTCAACTTGTTGGAATATTAGAATTGGAACAAATCCTAATAAGATAACTGTATTATCTGGATCAGTATATACATTAGATGCTTCACATTCTTTTGATGATACTCCAACAGGAGAATTATATTATAAGTGGGAGTCCTTAGATGGTTTGACTTTTTTACCAGAGAGTATTATAACTAGTGTATCTTCAAAACCAGAGGTTGTAGTTCCAGACTCTCTATCTCGAAGCTATATGTTTACTTTGCAAGTATCTGATAATGGCGATGATTGGTCAAATAAAGATACTATTTCTATCATGACAGCAAAGCCATCTACGCTAAATTCTCCTTCCGAGTTTTATGCAAAAGTTATACCTGATGTAAATCATATTCAGTTAGTATGGACGAGTGAACCTGAAAGAGAGTTGGATTCACTTACAGGATATAGAGATTTTGAGGGTTATAGATTATATAGGAGTACTGATGGGGGTGTAACATGGGGAGATGCTGAAAGTAGAATCTATGATTTTGAAGGAAAACATGTAGGGTGGAAACCATATGCTAGATTTGATATGACTGAAGCTAAAGATACATCTGCTTGTTTATATCAAATTGATAAGCTTGGTCAATGTGCATCAGAAATTTATAGGGGTATTGATATTATTGGAGCGGATCCCAAGGCGCCTTGGATAAATTTGGGTACTGATAATGGTCTTCAAACAACTTTTATTGATAGTAATGTTTTTGATGGGGTGGAATATACTTATTCGATAACAGCTTATGATATGGGCCTTAGAACATATGATTTTGCATATCTTTATGAACATACATTTATAGATACTATGGAAATAGACTCTTTTATGTATAATGAGTTGGAGTATGATATAGACTCTTCATTCGTGCGAAATGGAAAAGAGTATTATGTATTGGGCTTATTAAATAGTGATTATGTGTCAGGTAGTGAAATTCCGATTTATTCTGAATCATTAAATTGGAATAGGTCAAATCCTGGATATTATACTTTCTATGGTGATGGCTTAGTTAGTTTAGAAAGTCAAATAGGGTCAGATAATGGTAGTAGTATTTCTGAATTATGGGATGATAATTATATTAGGATTAGACCCGGCTTTCATGCAAGTAATATACAGTTTCCAGATTTAGATCAGTTTGTCGCTCAGGATTGTGATGCTATAGGAAACGGTAATCAATTTTTTGAGATTGTAAATGATTATCAACTGGCAGATTTTATTAGTAGTAGTGACGAAACATTAATCAGATTAGAAATTCAGGCAGATATCAAGGAAATTGAAAATGGTAAGGTATTAAGTTATCGAAATATTTATGAAAATTATCAAACAGAAAATCCTTATCTTTATATTTATAATGTTGAAAAACATTTTCCATTTAGTTCATCTCCTGAATATTATCCCTCGTCAGTTGATTTGTTTAAATTAGGAGTTGAGGATTTTAAAATAGATTTTGATCAAATTGAAACTAATGAAGTTAGTGGAATAGGCCTGAAACTGAATAACCCAGTTTGGCAGCTTACTGACATTGTCGATATTCCAACTAATTCTAATATAAATATTTTAAGTACAATTGCAATTATTGATAGTATATTAAGTTTGCCTGGAGCAGATACAACATCTTGTTACGTGAATAGTTTATGCCTTCAGTTGCCCAATTATATTATAGATCCATCTCCATTATTGTATAATGATGATGCAAATTTAAGCGCTAACTGGACCGATGTATTTAATGGCGTAAGATTTCGGTTTGATAATGCTAGAAGAAAATTTGATGCATATGATTATACGGTAAATGTTAAAGAATTAAATTATTCAGATACTCTTTTAAATCAATTACTAGATATTGATTTCTTGTATGTAGATGCGTCAAAATTTAAGAAACGTCCTCCATATGCTTATAAAATAATATTTAGTACAGAGCCTGCTGATACAGCCGATTTTACTAGATTAGAAGATGCTAATTGTGGTATATACAGTACATTACTGCCTTTTAGAGTAATTAATTTAATTACAGGTGAAAAAGTTGGTTTGATGCATGATGATAAGGGTATTTTTAATGGTTGTGAGAATGTTCCGCGGGGTAGTGAATATGAATGTGAAGAAAATGATGATTTAGGTTATAAGAAGCATCCTGGGGCAAACGATTGTATTTGGCAGAGAAATGAAGAAATACAGCTTCAAGGTGACTTAGTTACATCTTCTTTTGGTGACAAAACTGGTGATGGAGATCCAGATGGCTTAGATGATGAGAATTCATATTTCTCTCATATATATAATTTGTTTATTAAGTTTAATTTGAATCGAATTTATGGTTATACATCTTCAAAGGATTGGTCGTCAGGATCATCGTATAAAGAAGATGATATTGTAGAACATTCGGGCATGTTATGGAAAACTCCTGACGATATTGCTGCAGGTAGTGATCTGTCAAAAACTCCACCCAGTGAAGTTTTGCTTAATGAAGTTCAGATAAATATTAATCCGTGGTATATATTATATCCATGGCAGGATGGTGACTCGCTTATTATTGT
>DASCRE010000167.1:0-1982 GCA_034408645.1 Fidelibacterota bacterium
CATGTTTCCGCATTATACTTTGCGCTTTTTTTCCTTGATCCCAAGCATACTGAATACTTTTAGGCGGGCTAGTTTCCCCTTCCTTTAATATATATACGTGTGTTTTCGTATCTACACCAAATGATCCAAACCCAAAATCCATCCACTTAGCACCATCCCCAATAGTAAAAAAATCTCCCCGCTGAAAAACATATTCCGGATTTCGGATCCAAGATGTTGCTAAAGGTGGGCTTAACGGCTCTGATTTTTCAGAGAAATATATTCGAGCCCCTCCTATTTCACCCAGAGTGGTTTTACCTGGGATAATTTTTTTTTTTTTATTAAGAACTTTTTGTCGAGCAATTTCTAATGTATTAGCTTGTACAACAATTTCTCTTTGGACCCTTCTGGATCGAAACTCAGTGATGACATCCTCTGCAGAAACAATTCTCTTGGCATATTTTGGACCCAAAATCTTTTTCAGTTTTTCAAACTGTGTATGGGATATTCCATCAGCTACGGAAATCCAGTCAGAGTAGTTCACAGCGATTGTTTTAGGATTATAGCTCGATACATAATTGGTTATTTCTTTATAGACAGAAAAATTTTGTTTTCCATAATCATATCCTGTGATAGCGCGACGAAGCTCCGTAGACGCAGTTACATCGATATCTTCAATTCCTCCCTCACCACCAAAATATCCAGCAAAAACAGCTTTTTCAATTCGATCACCTAGATCAGTAAAGATTAAATAACCGGAAGTTGATCCAAATTCATACTCCAACGGATCCGGATCTCCTGCCCTTGTGACATGAATCCACATATCGACTTTATTATTCCGCATGGCTAGGGGAAGAACATGTTTTATTTTTTCTTTCCTGATTAGCTGCAGAACCGATTGGGGGTCAGGTTTATATTCATCTGGCTGCGCAGAAAGCGATAAAGAAAAAGCCATAATAATACACAAAAAATGATAGAATTTATTTTTCATAATTTTCTTCTCCATATTTCTTAATGAATGCTATTATTGGAAAATGACACAATACGATCAACAAATTTTCCACTTTCTACATTAATTAGTGTATCCTTGCCATCTCGATCTAGATTATTATCTACAACTTCAATTCGATCTTCCAAAATATTAATTTTGTAATCAGCAGTAGGGCCCCGATACACTGCTGTATCAACACCTTTGGCCCCATCAATGATATCATTTCCACCATTACCCTGAAATGAATTATCCCCTTGATTCCCATTCATTTTATTATCGTAATTATTGCCAATTAATGCAACATTGTTATCACCTTTAATTGTAACACCTAATAAATGCTGCGATTTATATGTATAAGAAACATTTTTATCGAACTCCATTGAAAAAACTCCTTTGAAGTTCTCAGGTAACTCCGGAATAAATGTAAGGTACGAATGAAAATAATTTTCAATCACGTTATGCCCAAGTGGATCCTTTTCTTTCATTGAAAATCGACTATTTGCAAAATATCTCCCAAAGTGGGATTTTCCCTCAAAACTCTGCCCGTGGTCTGACCGATCTTTTCTACGGCCCATCTCAGCAATTTCCCTACCCTCGTATAGCTTTGGCATTATTTTCCATAAATCATAATAATTATCTATTAAAACACCCATATATTCATTTGGGTGTTCTTGTGGTTCATCATCAGGCCATCCTTTCCAGCCATTTTTCTCAGCAACATCATTGGCAACACGCATTTCTTTTATCATTTTTGGAAGAGTAGGTTTAATTCCATAATCGTGCACCAAATGCCAAATTTCTTCGTAAGAAGCATCCCGGGTAGTGTGGTTCATATAATCTTCACTACCCACCGCTGTACATTCATTAGCACGCAAGTCTTGCATACTAAGATCTGTTGCAAATCCTAAACCTTCGTTAAACGCCTTTTCAAGATCCGGTTCTGTATTAAAGAAAACCATAGTTGCTTTCTGGTCAGACATGGCATTAGCAACTAATGATTTATCATTCCCGT
>DASCRE010000168.1:0-3787 GCA_034408645.1 Fidelibacterota bacterium
CTTCAGTAACCATATTTTTTACTGTTTTCGCGACAGGGACTCCTCCTGCAATCATCGTTTGGGTAGAAACATTTGGATATTTCCTGTTTAAAAATTCCTGTAAATATTTATATGCAGATTTCCCCTCTTTTGCATAGAGGCCGGAAATTGCCAATCCTATATTTGCTGAACGTTTTCCCTTCGGAAAAACCCATAAATATCCTCCAGGGGCCCAATTTCTGGATAAATAGAATTCGAAAATATGGTTTTCCACATCTATTCCGGTAACTGTTTTCTGAATAGCGGATTCCATGTCCTTTAATTTGACATGAGTGGACAAACCTGCCCACCTTCCTACCCTGCTCTCCACACCATCAGCTCCAACAATGATTTTTGCTGTTAAACTAAATGATTCACCCTGATATTCACCAGTAACTCCAACTACCTTATCTTCATCAAATATTAAACCATTAACATATGCTTCTGTATTAATTATAGCACCATTATCTTCTGCTTTTTTTGCCAAAGCTAAGTCAAATATTTTTCGGTCTAAAATATACCCGGACTCGTTTAGATCAAATTCAATAGCAGTTTCGTTCGGTGCAACAAGCCTGATCCGTGTAATTATGGAGTTAATCCATTCTTTCTCCACACTATGAAAAATACGAAGTCCCTTATCACTGACCGCTTCACCACAACGCACGGGAACACCAATTTCTCTATCCTTCTCCAAAACAAGTACAGATAATCCATTTTGGGAAGCGATATCAGCAAATGTAGATCCAGCGGGACCTCCACCCACAATAATGCAATCAAACTTTTTGGAAATCAGATTCATGCTCAGTCATTAAGACATCGATTGGACAAACAAAAACACAAAGATCGCAGTCAATACAGATATCATATTTTATCTCAATAGCTGCTTCTTTTAATTCTATACAATTGACAGGACAAACACCTACACAGCATCCACAATAATCACATTTATTTTGTTTAATAATTATCATAGTGAAATTTCCCTAAACTCTTAGGTGTAGATTATTGGTCTACAGCAAAACCAGGGGATACCTTTTTATAAATAAAATAATTATAAAAACGTAAAATGTAGAAAAGAAATAATGAGGGGAAAATAAACCACCCCTGTCTTACTATAACAAAACCAATAATAATAAATAGTGGATAAATATGAGATCTCTGCACATGACGATGATGACTGGTAATTGCCAATATCATAGTGAAAGGAAACATGACAGTGGAGGCAGTTGCCAAAATGGGATCGTCTAATAGCCAACCGAATAAACAAGAAAATATAAATAAAACACATGAGGAAAATCCAATTTGTTTACGAAATGTTAATAAATTTTTGTCATCTGTTTTAATAATGTATGGAAGAATTATCCCAAAAATCATTGGCAAATAACAAAAAAACCAGCCAATTCCAGATAGTATATCTTTTATTCCCCATCCTAACATCCAACAAATAAAAAAAAGTACACAACGAGAAATCCACTGTGATTTTATAGAAAAATTATCTTTATCTAATAAAAGGGTGTACTGATTTATCTTAAATAAGATCATTACAATTATCAGGATAATTATAGAAATTGATCCACGCTCCCAATTAGAAAATTCCCAGAAGGTATATCTATCATTCGTTCCAGCTTTTGCTGCCATTCCCGCTACCATAATGGTCCATGGAGCAAACCAAGAAACAATTTCAAATTTTTCTATAAAATTTAAAGAAGTAAATAATTTAGAGATAACTCTATACAAATGAGAGTCTGGTTTGACTAATCTTTCGATAACCATAGCTTATCCAATCAGAATACCATCTTTCCCAATTAACGGAATACCAAAGAATATATCAAAGACTTCATTCAATATGATAAAACCAACTACTATAGACGCTATGGTTAGCAAGAATTTTACAGTTGAGTTTGAAAATATACGATTTGTCATTCCTAAATAAAATTCCTCTAAAAAGTTTGGAATTCCCCAACGAACCAAAATAAAAAGAGCTGTAAGTAATCCTCCTAAGGGCAGCATATATTTTGAAGATAAGTTATCCATAAAATCAAAAAATTTAATACCAAATATTTCAGTAATATTGTATCCATCACCCAATGATAATGAACAGAAAACACCGCATGCAGTTACAATTAATCCAAATATAATTGTAGCTCTTGATCTAGTCCATCCCTTTTGATCAATAAAATATGCTGTAACTACTTCTAAGATAGAAATAGCAGAAGTGAGCGCAGCTAAAAATAATAAGAAAAAAAAGAGAGTTCCCCATAATAAACCACCTGCTATCTGAGGAAATATTGTCGGAAGAACCACAAATATTAATCCTGGACCTCCCGCTGGATCAGCACCAACAGAAAACACAGTGGTAAATATTGCAATCCCTGCCATAATAGCAATTCCTGTATCAAGAAGTAGAACCCACATTGCTGAATTGAAAAGGTTTTGTTCTTTTTTTAGATAACTACCATAAGTGATCATAGTTCCCATACCCAAGCTAAGTGTAAAAAAAGAGTGCCCTAAGGCTAAAACAATGCTAGAAGCTGTTATGTCTTCAAATTTTGGTTTGAACAAAAATGAAATCCCTGCAGAAGCATTTGGTAAGGTAATACCTCTAAAAACTAAAATTATCAATATAAAAAGGATCATAGGCATCATAATTTTTGTCCATTTTTCTATTCCTCCTTTTATTCCATTTATAATTACCCATATACACAGTCCCATGAAAATAAAGTGCCAAAATAAAGGATAGAAGGGATTAGTTATAAAGGAGTTAAATACTTCACCGGAAATAGCTGGATTACCAGTTAAATCTGAAAAATCACCCATAAGAGACATAAACGTGTATCGTAATGTCCATCCTCCGACAACACCGTAAAATGCCAGTATTACAAATGCCGAACAAACTCCCAACATCCCGACCCATTTCCAAAATGATTTTGGTGCGAGTTTTTCAAAAGCACCTACAGGACTTAATTGGGTTTTACGTCCAATAACGAATTCACCAATGACAATAGGCATTCCTACAATCAGAATACACAATAAATATATAAGTGTGAAAGCACCTCCACCATTTTCACCAGCTATATACGGATATTTCCAGATATTTCCTAATCCGACTGCAGAACCTGAAGCAGCGAGTATAAAGCCAAATTTTGATCCCCAGTGTTCTCTTTTATCCATAATAATCTATTTTTTTATTTTTGTAATATATTTTCTTCAACTGGTGTGTCCATGACACTTTCATGGGGAATTAAATGCGCTTCTACAATTGCATCCATAAATCCATAAAAATAAATAAAAAATGCCCACCAGATACACTTATTTCGCTTTGAAATTGCAGAAGTGACATTTTGATATTTTACATTTATACGATATTCGTTAAACTTGAGAAGACTGTAGATTTCAAGTCCAATAAGGATTCCACCTTTAAGATATCTCTCGTTATAGAATTGGCCACCCCCGGGAAATATTAATGCATATTTGGCTGCTTCAGCTGGTGACTTGTTCTTTAAACTATCCACAGTTTGCCCATTCATTAAGTTAACAGAGAAAAATACAATTCCAAAAATAATAAATAAATTTCTTTTATTCATCCTCAATCGCTATGCATTCGATCCCAACATTTGAATTTAAGGGTAGTTTAGAAACTTCGACCATGGATCGTGCTGGGTAAGAATCTGAATCAAACCAATTTTTAATTTGTTTATTTACTAAAGGTGCATATGTAATATCTGTCAAAAATACGGTTAACTTAACAGCACTACCAATTGAGCTTCCAGCG
>DASCRE010000169.1:0-3212 GCA_034408645.1 Fidelibacterota bacterium
ATATTCGATGGAATATTAGAACCAGGTTTTTATGATCACTTGTCTTGGAACGGATATAATAATAAAGGAAATTTGGTTTCTTCGGGTATTTATTTTTTAATAATTGAAACAGATACTGGAATTACAAATCAGAAAATAACTTTACTACGTTAAATTACTATTTTCCCTCAATTTTCCAGAAACATCAAGTTTTTGAAGCTCATCAAAACCACCAATAGGTTTTTCATTAATTAATATCTGGGGTACCGTTCTACCTCCAGTTAGTTCAAACAAATCTTCTCGGTCCATCCCTTTTTCTTCCAAATTTATTTCCGAAAATTCGAAACCTCTGGAACTTAAAAGTTGTTTTGCTGCATTACAGTAAGAACACCAATTTGAAGTATAAATAACAAATTTCATAATTAATATTTAATAGAAGTATATATCAGAATTTTATTCTGAATAATTTAAGATAATTTGACCATCTCCACTACTTCTCAACCAATACCCATATCCAGGGTCAATTGTTTCTGTATCGATATAATTGCCATTATATTTGAACAATGTTCCAGATATGATTAAGTCTTGTGGATCGTCAATTGAACCTAGTGTTATTGAGTTGGTTATTCCCGAAATCAAATTCCATCCTTCTATAAGATATACAGTTAAAGAGTTTATCACTTCACCGGAAATGTTGGCAACGTATGGCAGCTCAAATCTCAGCCAGTAACCCTCCCCAGGTAGAAGATTATCTACAGGAGTATAAGAGCCATCCTCATTAAAATAAAACAGAGAGTTTTCAATTGAATTTTCAAACAAATCAATATAAAACGTATTATCATTATTAACAGATAACCCAATAAGATTCCAATCCTCCATTATATTCATAGGATAGGATGCTACCTGAGAGAAATAATTTGCTCCGATGTCACTGACTGTTCCGTCCGGATCTATGATATCAGGATCACCTGAATCAATACAAGGAGAATCTGGACTATAGCTGAAATCTAAATTTAATTGGTTTGTAAATAAGGGGTTTTCAAATATATTGCCTGTGCCTGGATTGGGAACACACGGCTCCCAAATATTTCCTCATCCAAGACAATTGGACATGTAGGTTTCAGTATTACCCCAGCCATTACAATAGGCTAGGTTCACAACCGCATCTAAACCAATGATAGCCAAACCATAAGTATTATCAATCAGATTGCAATTTCTGATTGTTGTAGAGGATTGTTCGCCAACCTGAATTCCCCATACGTCATTAATGAAATTGCAATCAATAATTTCGTGATTTCCGTATCCCGAAAAATTAACACCATAATACCCGCCGTTTATTATAGTACACCTTTTTATAACTAATTGAGGAGAATCAGATTCGTCACCTGACACCCAAATTCCGGTTCCCCCCTGAAGATCTATTACTGCGCCGTTTCCTTCAAGCAATACAGAATAAACTGAAGTGCCGAATCCACCAGTATAAATTACACTGGGTTCAAGAACCATATATTTATCATATCCATTACCAGGACCTGCCTCCTGATAAACTTCATATAAACTTTCACTTCTAAGTATAGTAAGTGATATTGTTAAACTGAATATGATATAGTTTTTCATAATAATACTTTATTTAAGAAACACCATTTTATGTGATAATATTTTATTATCAAATGTTAATGTATAAAAATATATACCTGCAGGAAGAATGCTTCCCTCCGTATTATTTCCATCCCACTCCAATTCATAAGTTCCAGCATCGGTCATACCCTTTTTGAGATTTATCATATGCTGACCTGATATATTAAAAATATCCAACGAAATATTAGAATTTTTTATTAGATCAATCCTAATACGGGTTTTTGGATTAAATGGATTTGGGAAATTTGGATATAGCGTTATTTCATCAGGAATAGCTACCTGTTTCTCTATCTTATACAGACTGGAGCTATTTATTATTAAAGTACCACTGTCTTCTAAAATTATTTTTTTATCATCAAAGATATCAGTCCATATCCACTTAATATCTGAATTTGAAATATTATATTCAAAATTCAGATATTTATTGTCCGTCATAATTTCTATAATACCATTGTTTCCACAATAGGTTAGATCACCACGAAAACGAACATCCATTCCATTTCCCATGGGTTTTGGTGGGAGACTATAAGATGCTTTTTCATTGGTAGGTATTGAAACTCCTAAATACAATCTTATTCCATTTATTGAGATCCAATCTGCGGTATCTGTACGATTATAAAATTCAATTATTTTGGTTTGATTCAATTCATCATTAAAAGTAATTATTCCTTCACTGTTTGTCCGCACCCAATATCCGTGACCGGGAATGATCAAATCAGAATTGACATATCCACTACCGGGCTCATATCTATAAAACGTGTTGGAGATTAAGATGTCAGAAGGGTCGATAATTTGTGAGGTGGGTATATCAACAGATATCCCTGAAATTAAATTCCAACCTTCCATTAAATTTAAAGTTTGTTGGTGAATAGGAAGTCCAGAAATTGAAGCCATACCATTGTCCTGGAAGTGAAGCCAATAGCCCATACCAGGCGAGAGTTCTGATTGGGAAACATATCCAGTTGCTCCGAAACTATACAGTGTATTTTCTGTTGCTGATGGGAAAATATCAATAACATTGTTGTTTTGTGTATCGACTGGATTTCCTACCAAATTCCAATCTGAACTATAGAAAATTGGAATATCGATTTCTGCGTTTATTATGTTAAAGACATGTGGATCAGGTTCACCAATAAAGGGATGATGGAAAATTTTCCCTGTTTCAAGTGATTCCACCTTAAGGTAATAGGAAATTTCACATCCTCCAACACATGACGGGATAATTCCAATAAATTGATTTCCAGATGTCCAAGATAGAGGTAATATTTGGAAAGGATCATTATTGTATCGAAAAATAATCTCAGCATTTATTGAAGACATCTCTTCTCCTGTGATTGAAACAAGAGATGCATTTACCTCAACTCCCTCTGTTCCAGGGTCTAGTTCTTCTGAAGGAGGAATATGGCTAATAAATATCATTTCTCGATCGCTAATTCCTTTTGTCCTGCAGTGCAGTGCATCTGTTGATTCCCAACTTCCGGTAAAGCCAATAATTTCATATCCAGGCATAGCTTCCTCATATATATCAATAGCATCATCATCCCACGAAGATCCTGTTATAGGTACCAAGACTTTATTGTTTAATATAATAGAAT
>DASCRE010000170.1:0-31089 GCA_034408645.1 Fidelibacterota bacterium
TTCAGGATGACTGGAATCGAGATTTTTTTTCAAAATCTTTTTACAAAATCTATAGTTTAATAATTATCTTTAAATGCATTATTTTTTAATAAAATAATGGGGATAAAATATTGTACAACTGTGTGAATTATCGTAGAAATTTAAATCAAAATATTTCATTATTATTAGAATATATTCTAATTGATTCAATATAATTTTACTGATCTGTGAAAAATATATTAAATAGCATAAAAGATCACCCTCAACAAGATGAAATTTTAAAACAAATTCAATATGGACAATCAAAACAGAAACATTTACGTCCTTTATTCAAAGCATTTATTGAAATACTAGATAGTGAGAGCATTCCGTATTCAATTGCATTTGGCACTCTTTTGGGATGTATTCGTCACGGAATGGAAATTCCTTGGGATGATGATTATGATATCCATATTTTAAAGAAACATGCTAAACTATTATTAAGTTTAAATCTTCCCAAATTAGATAAAACCAAAATGGAATTTCCAGATTTTGGAAAAAAGAAAAAAATTATTTCGGCCTATAAAATTGAGATTAAAAAGAATAGTGCAGAAAATTATCTATTTTTTGTTAAAACCCCATGGAATTTTATTCAAGTATTTCTTTGTCAAGGGATGAACGAAAAACCTATTAAGATATTAGATATTTTTCATGAAAGATGGTTCGGAAAAAAATGGATAACGAAAAAATCTATGTTCCCCTTATTAAAGAAACAAATGAGTGGCATGACAGTCAATGTTATGAATGATTGGGAACATTATCTTCCAAAGCGATTTTCTGATAATTGGAAATATGAATGTATTGTATCAAATCATACTATAGAAACAGTATTCAAAGGAAAAAATAAAAAGTTGATTTCCTTTGAATTAAAAGAAATTATTTAACTCATAGTTATATGATGACAAAAATTCGTGAACCCATTAAAAAAGTAGGTAAGGATTATATAATTTATGGAATGGGGAATTTATTCACAAAAATTGCTGCCCTCCTATTAATCCCCATTTATACAAAATATTTAAGTGTTAATGAAGTTGGAGTTATTGCAGTTATAGAGATGATTGAACAATTGATGTTACCTTTTGCATTAGCAGGGTTAAGTAATGCTCTTTGGAGATTTTTAGGGAAACGAGATAAAATTCATCCAAATCAAGTTATCAGTTCAGGATTTTGGGGTTCCACTTTTATAGGAATTATTCTATTCCTTGTATCTATATTTTTTATACCGAATATTGGTCGATTTTTATTTCTAGACCCTGAAGAGTATTGGTTCCTATATCCGATATTATTGAATGTTTTATTTATCACATCCATTCGGTATATCATGCGGGTTCTTCAATTTCACAGGAGAGCATTTTTATTTTCACTTATTTCTGTTTGTCAATTAGCGGGGATTTTGGGGTTAAGCATTGTGTTGGTTTCCCAATATAAGTGGGGGCTAATGGGTATCATTTTAGCAAAATCAATGGTTAATGGAATTCTATTCATTCCTATTTTATTGTTTATGATAATAAAATATTTATCTTCTTTTTCCTCCTCGATTTTTAAACAAATGGCAAGATATGGATATCCTTTAATGCCAATGACATTAGCTTTAACTTTTTTAAATTTTTCGGACAGGTATTTTTTAAATTTATTTGTTCCGCAAAATGAAATTGGTATTTATAGTATTGCATATCGAATAGGAATGATAATTCAAATGTTCTTGGTTTTGCCATTATACATGAGTTTTTTACCTATGGTGTTTAAAATAGGAGTGGATTCGAAATCAAATAAGGAAATAATCAGTGACATGATGTTCTATTATTCTGTTCTAGGATGTTTTCTATTTCTTGCCGTTACATTATTCAGTGAAAATTTAATTTTACTTATTGCGACAGATGTTTATATAACTGGATTAAAATTTATTCCGATCATTTTACTAGCATATTTCATAAATGGATTTAGACAATTTTTTATGGCAGTGCCTGCACTAAAGGATAAAACTAGTCAATTAGGAATGATTGCATTGGCTGTAATTGGAATTAATATAGTGTCTAATTGGTTTTTCATTTCAACATTTGGTACGATTGGTGCAGCCATTTCGACAATTCTGTCATTTGTATTACTTACATGGGCAGTTTATTTACTATCACAACTAGAACAAAAAATTCACTGGAAGTGGAGCCGTATATTAATCTGTTGCTTCCTTGCGGGGGCTATATTTCTTTTAGCTCATATGTTGAAATTGAACTGTGAATTGAACGTTTATTTAATAAATATAGCCGGATTGATTTTATTCCCGATTGTATTACGGATTTTTAATGTAATTGGCCCAAAGGAGTTGAAAGGAGTAAAACATCTTTTTACTTCAATTCAAACAAAATAAAATTGAGAATCTAATTTCAGACTTACAAGGGTAACGAAAATGGATGAATATAAAAAATATCTTTATTTACTAATTCCGCTTTGCTATCTGTTTTTTCTTTGGGAAATGGTATTTTATGGAAGTGATCCAATTGCGAACGATTCCATAGCACATATTCCTATCGCCGAATGGAGTAAATCAGTGAAAGAATTCCCTCACTGGTTCCCAAATTTATTTTCTGGAATGCCATCTTACGGTGGATATATTTATACACCAGGTGACCCAACAAAAACTTTTTTAAATACGATATTTTTAAATCGTGGAATAAAACTCTGGTTTTATTTTTCGTTGAGTGGGATAGGCTTTTTTATTTTATTAAGATTATTGAAAATCAGCAGTATCTCATGCTTATTCGGAGGGATAGTTTCTGGGATTACTCCTTATTCGTTTGGATTGATAAATGCGGGACATACAAATAAAATAATCGCAATGTCATTCATTCCTTGGATATTGGCAAGCGTCATTTATGGGATGAACCACAAATCTCTTAAATCAATTTTAATGATCAGTGTTCCCACGATGTTTCAATTATGGTCGAATCATCCTCAGGTCGTGTATTATACCTGGATGATGGTGGTATTTTTATGGCTATGGAATTTGATTTCGGATTTGAGATTGAGAGAATTTTCACTGAAGAACAATGGAATGCAGATTTGTATCATTATTATAGGATTATTACTATCTCTCATTGTCGTTGTTGATCCCTATTATCATGTGTATGAATTTCAAAAGCATTCAAATAGAGGTGCTGAATCCGTTTTGGATGATACAAAAGAGACATCCTCCGGCACAGATTGGGATTATGCCACGCAATGGTCATTCCATCCAAAAGAAACTATTTCGTTTTTATATCCTTATCTTTATGGTCTTCAAAATTATCCCACAAGAGATATAAAATCAGCAGCATATTGGGGATTTATGCCCTTTACTCAATCGACTCATTATTTAGGGCTAATCGTCATTTTGTTCGCAATATTAGGTGCATTGCTTCGAAAACCAGATAGATTTGAATCGTATATGTGGGTGTTGAGTGGATTAGTAATATTCGTTGGATTTGGAAGCTACTTCCCTGTTCTATATAAACCTTTATTTCTATTAGCTCCATTCTTTTCTAAGTTCCGAATTCCATCTATGATTTTTATTTTATTAGCCATTACCATTCCTTATCTGGCTGCTATTGGATTGGATAAATTGATAACTACTGAAAAGAAACAAATTGTAAGGAAAAAAATTCTGTGGGTATTTGGTGGATTTATAGGTTTAACAATCATTTTTCTAATTTTTGGAGAGTCAATATTGTCCTTTTCTTCTTTATCAGATAATAGATTTAATCCGGCAATACTTTCTCAAGTTAAGGATATTAGAAAAGAGCTTTTCAATAAGGGTATTATGTTAGCACTTGTTTTGAGTGGAGTGACTTTTGGTCTTTCTTGGTTATTATTAAAAGGTGAGTTGAACAAAAAAATATTTTCAGCACTTATTGTTTTAATTACTATCGGAGATTTATGGGTAGTAAATAACGAATTTTTATTTCTTAAAAAACCTGAAAAAATTAATTTATATTTTAGAGAGACTCCACTTATCAACTATTTAAAAAATGATAATAGCCACTTTCGTATTTTCCCTGTAGATGAATTGAATTCAAATAAATATGGATACTGGGGAATCCAAAGTATTGGAGGATATCGAGCAGTCAAGTTACGACACTTTCAGGATTTAATGGATGCGGGGGGGTTTGGAAGACCACAAATATTAAATATGTTAAATGTAAAATATGTATTAACAGAAAAAAAAATAAATTCCCCACTATTTTCTCCAGTGATTAATTACAATGGATTATATAAAAATACAGCAGTCCTCCCAAGGACATGGTTTGTAAATAATATTGATAATGTTACTGATCAAAAAACATCATTACAGTCAGTTTTGTCACAATCATTTGATCCCAAAAAAGCAGCAGTTATCACAAACTATTCTGGACCAGAAATACCAGAGTCATCCACCGGTACCGCCCTAATAGAAACATTATCTGAAAATGAAATAGTCATCACAGCTTCTACCAGTGCAGGTGGGTTGCTCATCCTGTCCGAAATTTACTATAAACCGGGATGGAAATGTAAAATAGATGGGATCCCTACAGATATTTTTCAGACGAATCATGTTCTTCGGTCAATTTTTGTACCTGAAGGCACTCATAGTATAAAATTTTTTTATGATAAAAATTCATGGGAAATAACTCGTTTAATTTCACGGATTTCATTTTTAATTATTTTATTCAGTTTGATATTTATATCCTGGAAAGAATGGAGTAATAGAGATTAAATGATTTCCCATCGATACTCAAGAAATATTAAAACTGGACTTTTGCTTCTAGGAATAATCTTAATTACTGGTATTGTCATATATTCACAATGGATAGTTGAAAAGCTGAGAGAAGACAACCGAAATATTGTTCAAATGTATTCAGAAATAATTGCTGAAGCGGTGGAGAGTGAATCGGATGAGAATCTAAATTTTATTTTTGATAAAATTATTTCGCGTATACAATTTCCAATTATTCAATCAGATATAAATAAGGATCCGCAATCATGGAAGAATTTACCTTTTGAGGAGTCAGATCTATCTCGTATAAAGCGTAATCAAGAATTAATGGACCAACAAAATGCTCCGATTGAATTATTTTTTTCTGACCCTTTGACTGGTAAAAAACAACTTTTGGGTTATTTACATTTTGGGGATTCAAATCTTATCCATCAGTTATTGTGGCTTCCCTATCTTGAAATTGGTGTTATCAGTTTTTTTATATGTTTAGGCATAATGGGATTCACTTATATCAGAAAGACAGAAAATAATAATATATGGACGGGTATGGCAAAAGAAACGGCTCACCAGTTAGGCACTCCTGTTTCTGCGCTAATCGGATGGATTCAAAGGATTAAATCCCACCCTGATAAAATAAGAGATATTGTCCCGGAGATTGAAGTTGATGTAAACAGATTGGAACAAGTAGGGAACCGATTTGGTAAAATTGGATCAAGTCCAAAATTGAACTCTATAAATGTTCTAGAATTAATTAAAGGCGTTATAAATTATTTAAACCGTAGATTACCCTCAGATAAATTAAAAATTGAGATTGAACACAAAATTTCTCCTGAGATTAAAATAGAGGCAAACGAGACCTTATTGTCTTGGGCTATTGAAAATGTTATAAAAAATGGATTGGACTCTATGAAATCCAATGAAGGTACAGTATATGTGAAGATTTCATCAGACATAAAAGGTATTCGAATTTTAATTGAAGATGATGGTAAAGGGATATTAAGACGAAATTGGAAAAAAGTATTTCAACCTGGATTTACAACAAAAAAGCATGGATGGGGATTTGGCTTATCTCTCAGTTACCGGATTATTAAAGAAATACATCATGGAACTATTCAAATACTTAAATCTTCTCCCGATACAGGAACCACAGTCGAAATCCATATTCCTTAATCCTAATTAATAAAGTTTATTAAAAGGTCAATTTTTTTTAGCCTGTTTTGAAATCGGATTAAGAGTCATCCAGATCAGGTTTGCTACGTAGTTTTTTAACATTACTTCGTTTTTTCTTCTTGTATAACCGTTTCTCTATTGACGACTTGGTTCGAGCGGTTTTTATTCGTTTTTTCTCTTTTTTGGTTGCCTGAGTGAGTAATTTAGTTAATCTATCAATCACTTCTTTTCTGTTTTGATGCTGACTTTTATATACTGTAGACTCAATTAACAAATCACCCTCTCGGTTGATTTTACCACTGTGAATCAGCATCAGTCTTTTTTTTATATATTCTGGTAAATAAATGGAATGGGTCACATTATATCGAAGGCGAACACCCGTTTCGACTTTATTAACATGCTGCCCTCCTGCCCCTGACGATCGAAAAAAATCAAATTTTAATTCTGAATAAGGTATTTTTATATCTTTGTTGATGGTTATAACGTTCATATCATTTTATGCAAATCTGTGATAGTACCCCTTGTCAAACGACGGTGGACTGTCTAATTTCGCATACAAATTTTAAGGAGAGAATTTTGGAAATCATACACGCAATGGCAGGGAGTGAATCTGGTCAGGGTGGAGGGTTGGCAGCAATGCTGCCCTTTATTGTTATAATGTTCATTGTATACTTTCTGATGATTAGACCAAATACTAAGAAACAGAAAGAAAAACAACAAATGATCGAGTCTCTTAAAAAAGGAGATAAGGTCATTACTATCGGTGGAATCCATGGTACAATTGCAGGTATCAAACAAAAAGGATCAATCGTTGTTTTGAATTTGGGAAAAAATGTAAATGTAAACTTAAACAGGTCATCCATTGCTGGACTAGCTGGTAAAACGACTGATGAGGATACTTTATCAGAGGGACCTAATGGCAGTTAGGCATATCGTACACTATGGTGGCTCTATCCTCAGGGAAAAATGTAAAAATGTATTTCCGGATGAAGATTTATCTAACCTTATTAATGATATGATGGACTCCATGTATGAAGCTGAGGGCATTGGCTTGGCAGCTAACCAGGTGGGGGTAAATAAAAATTTGTTTATCGTTGATATTTCTCATGTTAATGAAAATGAAACCCCTCGTGTTTTTATAAACGGAAAAATCGAAAGTTCTCAGGGTAAATCTGAGTATTCTGAAGGTTGCCTTTCTCTTCCGGGAATTAAATTTGATATCACTAGGCCAGAAAATATTACATTCAGTTTTGAAGATATAGACAGAAAAAAAAAGATTGAAGAATTTGATGGGTTACTAGCAAGAGCTATCCAGCATGAAGTGGATCATTTGAACGGAATTTTAATTATTGATCGGGTAAACGAGGCAGCAAAGATTCCATACCTAAAGAACATTCGAGATATAAAAAACACTACTATTAAAGGGTCTCATATAAAATCAAATCCCGAAGTATTTTTGTAATTATTAATCCTCATAAAAACGTTGATTTACATAATAAAAAAGAGTTGAAGATAGGGTGGATATAATTTTTATGGGGAATCCTGAATTTGCAGTTCCCAGTTTAAAAATCATTGCTGAATCAAAATATACGCTGTTAGCGGTTGTGTCCAATCCTTCAAAATTTATTGGAAGGAACAAAACAGAAAAAATAACAAAAGTCGGTGAATTTGCAAAAAGTCAAAACATCCCTCTTTTTCAACCTCAGACATTAGATGATCCAGAATTTTTGAATGAAATGGAGACCCTGAGACCAGATTATTTCTTAGTGGTTGCATTTAAGATTTTGCCAGATTTACTCTTGGATATCCCACGAAAAGGGTCAATTAATCTTCATGCTTCTCTGCTTCCCCATTACCGTGGAGCTGCGCCCATACAAAGAGCTATTATGAACGGTGAAATGGAGACCGGATTAAGCACATTTATCATCAGAAAGTCTGTGGACACAGGATCAATTTTAATGCAAGTAAAAGCTGCAATTACTGACTCCGATACTTTTGGAACATTATCTGAGAATATGTCTAAAAAAGGAGCTGATCTATTATTGGAAACCCTCCATCATTTAAAAAATAAGTCCTTGTCTCCAAAAGAACAGGATCACTCTAATGCTACCTCAGCTCCAAAAATCAAGGAAAATGACTCCTGTATCAAATGGTCACAGCCCGCTGAAAAAATTCATAATCAAATTCGTGGGCTGGCTCCAATACCGGGGGCCTTTACCTATTTTAATGGAATTCGTCTTAAAATATTGAGATCGAGTGTGAATTATTCCAATGAGAAACAAAATCCTGGAACGGTGGTTTTTTGTGATAAAAAACTGCTTATAATTCAAACAGGTGATGGACATATTGAACTTAATACAATACAAAGAGAGGGAAAGAAAACCATGGAGACCCCGGATTTTCTTAATGGTATTGATATCAACATTGGAGATATGTTTGGTAAATGATTGTCATATTCGTATTTGCAATAAAAACAATAAAGAAGATTAATGGTATCGAATCTTAAAATAAAAATGGAACTATAAAGTGTCCAAATTCATATTCTAATCATGTTTGAGATAAGTATCATATGAATCGTTTCATTAGATATCTCCTGATTTTCGGATTTATGGGACTATTTACTTTAATTATTTTTAACTCAGTAATCATGCCTTGGTACATACGAAAAGCACACAGTATCCCATTGATGAATTTGAAAAACAAAACAATTTCTAAAGCAATTGATATTTTGGAATCTGAAGGATTTAAAGCGATAATAAATGACACTGTTTTTACAAATGCCGTCTTATCTGGCATCGTTATGGATCAATTTCCCAAACCCTATTCCCGTGTTAAGGCAGGTCGTACCGTTCGACTATCAATATCTCACCCTGAACGGCTGGTTGATGTCCCTAATTTGATTGGTCAATCAAAAAGAAACGGTGAACTTATTCTACAGCAGGTCGGCCTGCTGTTGGATACAGTATACTTCGAATTCCACCCTGATAAAAAAGAGGGAACAATAATCTGGCAATCTCCAAGGGGGGGGGATGTTTTGAGAAAAGGAAATGGAATTCATTTAAGTGTGAGTCAGGGAAAGCCACCAAATTTTTTCCAAGTCCCGAATATGTATCAACTCAGTAAAACTGAAGCAGAAAAAGAATTAAAAAAATCTGGATTATTGTTAGGTAAAATTGATTATAAACAGGATACAACCTTGATTCCTTTTACCGTTTTAGATCAATCGATTCTTCCGGGAACTGTATTGGAAAAATCAATTCCTGTTAACATCGTTATCAGTGTAGAGGATTTGCAGGATATATTTAATCAAGTGATGGAAAAATAATTGTTACTTAGATCAGAAGAGATAAAACGCAAAATCATCCATTTAAGTAATTCTGTTATACCTTTGAGTTACTATTTTTTTGTAGAAGATCGATTGATGATGATATGGATTTTATTATCGATAACAATTTTCTTCGTTGCAGTTGATTATTTCCGGTTCCGTATTGGTTGGATTCAAAAGTGGTTTAGTGTATTTTTCTCCTCCATGTTGAGAAAACACGAATTAGAAGGAAAATTGACCGGAGCAACTTGGGCATTTATTGGAGCTACCATCAGTGTTTTTCTCTTTGAAAAAGATATCGCAGTATTAGCTCTTCTTTTTATGAGTGTTGGAGATACGGTTGCTGCATTAATAGGGCAACAATATGGAAAAATAAAGATTGGGGAAAAAACAATTGAGGGATTTGCAGGAGGATTGGTCTCATGCATTTTAATTTCGATATTTTTTCCATCAGTGAACTGGATTAATCGTATTGCAGGTTCTCTAATAGCTAGTCTGATTGAATTAAGTCCTATACCTGTTGATGATAATTTAATGATTCCCCTTATTTCGGGGGGAATGATGACATTGTTCAGAGGTATAATCTTATGATTTTTCTAACTCCAGCGATGTTGTGGGGTTTGCTGGCTGCATCCATTCCTATTATTATACATTTGTACAGTTTACGCCAAACTAAAGAGATAGAATTCAGTTCACTGAAATATATTCGTGAATTAGAATATGAGACCATTAGGCGGTTAAAAATACGTCAGTGGCTTTTGGTGTTTCTTCGGATGCTTATTATTATTTGTCTCATTTTAATGGCGGCGCGGCCGGTTCTTAAGGGATTTATTCCTACTTGGATTGCCGGAGAAAAAGAATCTAGAGTGGTTGTCATTTTAGATAATTCGGCCAGCATGGCTATGTTAAGTGATGGAAAATCCCTGTTAGAGAATGGGAAATCCCATGTATTAGAAATTGCGGACATTTATGATGAGTTCACAAAATTTTATTGTTACCAAACAAATCCACTGAAGCAGATTTACAATGGAGGTCCTGGTGATCAATCCTTGAAGACTGCATTGGAACGAGTTCAGTATTCCAATACTGAAGATCATCTTTTTTTTAAAGTGGATTCAATCTTATATATGCAGGATGCTTTTGAACCCAACAAAGAATGTTTCATCATCAGTGATTTTTCAAAACAGATTCATGCTGATATGATGGATTATACTCCGGTATCACATTTTCTGACAGATACATTAGAAACTGGGTGGCGGTTTTATGGTATTGCTCAAGAAGGGTTAACCAATAATCTGTCTTTGTTAGATGTGGATATCCTAAGCCAAATACGTCTTCCAAATTCGCTTTTGAAGATAGAAACTGAAGTAATAAATGATGGTTTAAAGGATAAACGAAATATTCCGGTGGAATTATTTCTGAAAGACGACAGATTAGGACAGGTAGTTGCATCGTTCAGCAGACAGCAAAGAAAAGATTTTATTTATCAAGTGTATCCAGGTATGAGTGGAGTCATTCAAGGGCATTTAGAAATTCCTGAAGATGATTATTTACTTGATAATCATCTTTCATTTGATTTTACGGTTCCTGAACAAATATCCTGTACTGTTATGGGAAGGTCGGCAGAAGAAACCTTTCTATTGGAGACTGCACTGTCATCAATTGATAATCAAAAAGGATTTCTTCAGATTGAAACTAAAATAAATTCAAATCTAGATCACCTTCCATTGGACTATACGGATGTACTGATAATGTATAATCATGGTATCTTAAGTCCAAATATCATTGATGATATTCAAAAATTTTTGAATAGAGGAGGAGGGATTATTTGGTTTGCAGGTGATCGTTCGGTTACACAGTTGGATGACATTGGGGCAAAATCATTACGATTACCTAAGGTCAGAGGACTAAACTCAGTATCGGGAGAATCATTCTACTCTGTGTTGGTTGCTAAGAATAATCATCCTATCCTTAACGATTTAAAATTAAGAAATATTGAAAATGAACTTCCTCAAGTATTTCAGTACGTAAAAATCACTCCTCCGCTTAATCATATCCCGGTACTTACATTGAATAATAGCGATCCATATCTTTTGGAAATCCCGGTTTTTGGAGGCACTCTGTTTTATTTTTCTTCCCTTATGGATTTGAATTGGAGTGATTTTCCACTCAAAGGGTTAGCGGTATCTCTGTTACATAGAATCCTTCTCTATTTAGCTACAGATGAATCCAATACTAGACCGGTATATCTAGGAGTAAGTAAGATGATCAGTGTAGAGGAAAAAGATTTGAAATCAGAGTGGACATTACTCACTCCGTCTGGGAAAAATATTCAATTAATTCCTGACTATAATGCAAAACAGTTAAAAATCATCCATACAGAAGAATTGGGTTCGTATAAAGTGCTAAATAATGGAGAACCTTATGCATCATTTTCAACACGATTGTCAGAATTTGAATATCCATCTGAACGATTATCAAAGGATGAAATACTCAATCTTTTTTCTCATGATCGTATTCGATGGGTTCCTCCTCAAACAGAACTGAAAAATCATTTAAAAAATATCCGTTACGGATCATCTCTTTGGAGAGGATTTTTAATTTTAGCTATCATATTTTTTCTTCTTGAGAGTATTATGGGTACGGGTAAATCTAAACGATAATCTTTTATGATAACCAAACGAAATTCAGAAAAAAGGGAAAGAACCTTATTGGTGGGGGTGATTCATCGCACAAACACAGAAGAAATTATAGAAGAACATTTAGAAGAACTTACTCTACTAGCTGATACGGCCGGAGCGCATGTCGTTGGATCAATTACTCAGAAGATTCAAAAGATAAACCCTGTCTATTACATTGGAAAGGGGAAAGCAGAACAGGTGGTTCATCAGGCCAAAGAACTGGATATTGACCTTATTATTTTTGATGACGAATTAAGTCCAACCCAAACCAAAAATTATCAAAAGATTTGTGGGGAAATTAAAGTTTTAGATCGCAGTGCTCTAATATTAGATATATTTAAAAAACATGCTCTTACCAAAGAATCAAAAACTCAGGTTGAATTGGCACATTTACAGTATCTACTCCCTAGGCTAACACGTTTGTGGACACATTTGGAACGGCAGATGGGTGGAATCGGAGCTCGAGCTGGAGCAGGGGAGACCCAAATTGAAGTAGACCGAAGGCTCATCCGAACAAGGATTTCAAAATTAAAGAAAGATTTAGTAAAGATTGACAAGGAAAGGGAAGTACAGAGGAAACGCCGTCAATCAGTATTTAAAGTTGCCCTAGTAGGATATACAAATGCCGGAAAATCAACCTTATTGAAAGCATTAAGCGGAGCAGATGTTTATATTAAAGATCAGTTATTTGCTACTCTGGATACGACTATCCGTTCAGTGGATATTGACTCATCCCATTCTTTTTTATTGAGTGATACCATAGGATTTATTCGAAAATTACCTCATCATCTGGTTGCCAGCTTTCACTCTACACTGAATGAAACAACTGAAGCAGATCTGTTGGCCATTGTATTGGATGCTTCGTCTCCTTCTGTTTTGGAGCACTACCGAGTCATCAGAAACGTTTTGATCGAAATCAAGGCAGATAAAATTCCATATTTAATTGTTTTAAATAAATTGGATAGACTGGAACGGGATACCCAACTAGAATATTTGAAAAATAAATTATCTGATGGTCTCTTTATTTCCGCCCAGAGTTGTCTTGGTTTGGATGCATTCCTTCATAAAATCAAGATGGAAATGGAAGAATGTTATTCAACCGCAGAATTTTTTGTTCCTTATGAGCAGGGAAAAAATATTTCATCTGTGCAAGAGGGAGTGGAGGTTATTCGGAAAACATATAATGAAAAGGGAATGGTATTCAAGATCAGAGGAGATAGGACCCGCATTGAGAAACTTCAGAAAATGGTAAATGGATAGATAAAATAAAAAACCCTCCAATTATTTTTCAGAGGGCTTTTTATTTCTGCAACAGTTGTTTTTCAGGACCGTGATTTATCACGGTGGATGCCTCCCGCTTGCAGCAAACTTCCTTCATCCCAGTAATCAGGAAAGGCCTGTTTTTTGTAAACGGAGTACAGCTTCCTAGTTTTTTTATTGTAGATCCTGAAGTAACAGTATCTGAAGCAGAAATTCTAGTATACTTAAATAAAATTACATGATTTAAAAATGAGAATCAAAGATAGTTTTATAGGTATTGATAAATAATATTGTATTCATATTTTTATAAATAATTTATCCTGACTATTCACTTGGATATTGAATTATGGGAATTACTCAAATAGGTCCAATTTTTGTTTTAAAAGAAATTCTGCTCTTCCCTGTTCCATAAGGTTTTCAGGCATGATATCAGGTATTATTGTTGGGTCTAAATTTATGATATGAGACAACTCGTTATGGAAGGACTCTCTATTTCCAGATTTTATATAATAATATTCAGCTTTAGCGGTTCTGTGACTGAAACAATTGGGATACATCCGAATTGCTGTATCAAAATAAACTTTAGCCTGGTCTAGGTCCATGCCTGGTAATCTAGAGTACAATATGCCTAATAGGCGCATTGGGCCTCCGAAATCATAGATTGGATCAAGGCTGTAAATCCGGTGATATAAAGATTCAAGCAAATC
Source organism: Fidelibacterota bacterium (assembly GCA_034408645.1). Lineage (GTDB taxonomy): Bacteria > Fidelibacterota > Marinisomatia > Marinisomatales > AB-629-J13 > AB-629-J13. The sequence goes on from DASCRE010000170.1 coordinate 13,888, forward strand.
TCGTTTCTGCATGCGTTTCCTCACAGGTTTGGAGAAAATAAATTCTCCTAAATTTATCCCAAACATATACAGAGCAGGAAGGGATGATTCTTTTGTGTTTTCTATTTTTTTCACTAAGGAATGTTGACCCTCACCGGAATTCAGGATCGTTTCAGAATTAATTTCCTTTGGATCAATATTTAAAGCAATAGACAAAGCACTCAGAGCTCCTTCTATAAAAAGACTATCTCTTTTTATTTTATTTTGTTCAATATATTTTCCTTCAAAAAAACATGCTCTACTGTATAAAAGACCTGTTACTGTGTCTTGGGGCCTCATTTGATGTGCTTTTAAAAGAAAGTTTCTTGCCCATGTAGCATATTCAGGTTCTACACGTTTTTCCCAATATTCATTTCCCTTTACAATTAAAAAATCAACATTTTGAGATAATAAATCCTTTTGACTCGGCTGAAAAGGTGTGCAGGAATACCATAGTATAATCAGCGAAAAATTTGAGGCAATGATTAATTTATGGTAATTCATTGGCTTGTGGCTGGTATTTAGAAAGATTCACAGTGTAAATTTCAACCATGAAATTACTTATGTTTTATTGTCTATGAAAAAGAGTATTGCATTAAAAGGAGTGAATATTCAAGCATTGATAGGTGCTGGTGATACCAACTTGAGAATTTTAGAAGATAATTTCTCAGCCCGTGTTGTTGTAAGAGGAAATAAATTTCATATTGATGGAGAAAAAGGTGAGGTAGAAATAATTGGTAATTTGATCCATGAAATGAGTCAGACATTGAATCGTAAGGGTTCACTAACGCAAAAAAATGTTCAAGATTTATTACTAATTAGTGGTAATGACAACAAAAAACAAACGGATGATAAGATAGATAATGTCATTTTCTATGGTAGAAAGGGAGGGATTACTGCTAGGACAAAAGGTCAGAAAAAATATGTGGAAACGGTTAGAAAAAATGATATTGTTTTTTCTATTGGGCCTGCAGGGACAGGTAAAACCTATATTGCAGTAGCATTTGCTGTCTCTGCTTTGGAAAACCATGATATTGATCGTATTATTTTATGCCGTCCCGCTGTTGAAGCTGGGGAAAACCTTGGCTTTCTTCCGGGGGATCTAAAGGAAAAAGTTGACCCCTATTTAACACCTCTTTATGATGCACTGGGGGACATGCTTCATAAAACAAGATTAAATCCGCTATTGGCAAAAAATACTATCGAAATCATTCCACTGGCATATATGCGCGGGAGGACTCTGAATAATGCATTTCTTATTTTAGATGAAGCCCAAAATGCTACACCCATGCAGATGAAAATGTTTCTTACAAGATTGGGAGTGAATTCAAAAGCAATTATCACAGGAGATATTACTCAAATAGATCTTCCCAATAGATCTAATTCTGGGTTACTCCAAGTGTTGGATATATTAAATGATATTGATGGAATTGGGTTTTGTCAGCTGGATAGGACCGATGTGGTAAGACACCAACTTGTAAAAAATATTATTGATGCATATAATTCTGTAAATAATCATGAAAGTACAAAATAATACACTATTTGTTACAGAAAGGTTTTATAAACCAAATTAATTCCCTGTATTATAAAATCTGATCTTTAAGCGTTTTAATATGCATAGACAAAACAAGTTTACTGCCCACACTCAACTCAAATTATCTCCTTTTTTTGAACGGACTTCCAAGTTAAATGAGCCTCAGGAGTGGAAGCGTTGGTCCGGATATTTATCTGCTACTAAATATGAGCTTACCCATGATAATGAATATTTTGCCATTCGTACCAAGGCTGCACTTTTAGATATTACACCATTATACAAATACATCATCGAAGGTCCGGATGCCAAAGCATTTCTTAATCGATTGGTCACAAGGAATATCAATATTTGCAAAATTGGACAAGTTATGTACACACCCTGGTGCGATGAAAACGGAAAACAAATTGATGATGGTACTGTCCAAAGATTATCCAAACAAAAATTTAGAATTACCAGTGCAGAGCCCAATTTAGAATGGATTCAAATAAATTCTTCAGGCATGAATTTATCCATTTCTGATGATTCTAATACTACTGCTGCATTAGCTCTACAGGGTCCAAACTCCCGGGCAATCCTCAACTCCATTGCTACAGATCCTTTGGATGATCTTAATTTTTTTTGGATGATGGATACAAATTTTGGTAAGATTCCCGTTTCCGTCTCCCGTACTGGATACACTGGCGACTTGGGGTACGAAATTTGGATGAATCCGACAGATGCTTTAGAGGTATGGGATTTATTATTGGAAAAAGGTAAGTATTACGGCATCACACCTACCGGACTCCATGCACTGGATATAGCTAGGATAGAAGCGGGTTTGATTTTACTTGATGTGGATTATATTTCATCGCGCCATGCCATCATAGAACCTCGAAAATCATCTCCTTATGAGCTTGGTTTAGGCTGGGCTGTAAAACTGAAGAAAAAAGAATTTATTGGGAAAAAAGCGCTGGAAGTAGAATATGCTCGCAGGCCGGAATGGAAATTTGTAGGTATTGAGATTCAGTGGTCACAACTGGAAGGCCATTATCGAAAGGTTGGGCTACCACCTGGACTACCTCACACAGCCTGGCGAACCAGCACGCCCTTATATAAGAACAATGAACAGGTAGGTTATGCTACCAGCGGTTGTTGGTCTCCTATCCTGAAAAGATATATTGCTTTGGCCCATGTGAAAGCCGAATATGCAAAAGAAAACACTCAATTAGATTTTGAATTTAAGTTAGAACACTATCGTAAACTCACATCGGCACGAATAGTGGGGACCCCCTTCTTTGATCCGGTAAGGAAGCGTTCATGTCCTCAGTAAAAAAATATGATGCTATTATCATTGGCGGTGGACACAATGGCCTGACAGCAGCTGCCTATTTAGGTCGAGCTGGGAAGAAAGTGTTGGTTTTGGAACGGCGCTACGTCTTAGGGGGTGCAGCTGTCACAGAGGAAGTGTTCCCTGGATTTAAATTTTCAGTTTGTTCCTATGTGGTGAGTCTTATGAAGGCAAATGTGATTCGAGAGCTGAGGCTTCCGGAATTTGGGTTGGAACTACTCCCGCTGGAAAGCACCTTAACACCTTTGGATAATGATTACTTGATACGCACCGCTGATTCGGATGAGACATACCAAGAAATTTATAGGCACTCGCCAAAGGACGCGGAAACATATATGCGCTTTGGACCGCTCATGAGCCAAATAGGGATGGCGGTTCGTCCTATTTTAGAAACGATTGCACCCAATGCAATTTGTCCCAGTTTATCAGATTTGAGTGCAATGAGAAGACTAATGAAACATTTCAAATCTATCAGTGATGAGCAATTTGAATATTTGACCAAGCTTATGACCATGGGTTCAGCAGACTTTCTGGATGAATGGTTTGAATATGAACCCTTGAAAGCCACAATGTCTGCAAGTGGAATTATTGGAACATTCATGGGGCCTAGATCTCCCGGGTCCGCCTATGTGATGCTTCATCATTATATGGGTGATATCGATGGTGCTTTTCGAGCCTGGGGATTTCAGCGAGGCGGTACAGGCGAATTGAGCATGGCCATTGCCCGTTCAGCAGAGCATTTCGGTGCGGATATTAAGACGGAATCACCAGTGGGAAAAGTGATAGTGAAAAATGGTTGTGCTGTAGGTATTGCACTAGAGAATGGGGATGAATATAGGTCTGATATTGTAATCTCGGGTTTGGATCCAAAACTCTCTTTTTTGAAAATGGTAGATGAGAGTGATCTTCCATCAGATTTTGTCACAGATATCAAAAATTATCGAATACGTGGTTCATCTGGAAAAGTAAATTTAGCGTTAGATACATTGCCTGATTTTACATGTTTATCTGGAGATAGTCGTTACCTTCGAGGAGCTATTTCAATCAGCCCAAGTTATGACCATTTGGAAAGAGCTTACGATGATGCCAAGTATGGAAAATTTTCTCAGAAACCATTTATGGATATTGTTTTACCATCGGTTCTAGATCCTGAAATGGCACCACCAGGGAAACATGTTATGTCCTGTTTTGTACAGTATGCTCCATACAATATTAAAGGGGGATGGGACGATCAAAAACGTGATTCATTTGGTGATGCGGTCATCAATACTCTTGCCCAGTATGCGCCTAATATCAAAGATATCATTTTACATAGACAGGTACTGACACCTGTTGATTTGGAATCTACATTTGGTTTAACCGAAGGGAATATTTTCCATGGTGAACTCACACTACAACAATTATTTTCCATGCGACCATCTGTAAAATGGGCAAACTATAAAACACCCATAAAAAATTATTTTCAGTGCGGTTCAGGAACTCATCCTGGTGGAGGAATCACCGGTTCTCCCGGAGAAATGGCTGCAAAAAAAATATTAAGGGATTGGTAAATGGTACATTACGATAGCATAGTTATTGGAGGTGGATTCAACAGTCTGGTTGCTGCTTCTATTTTGGGACAATCTGGTAAAAAGGTTTTACTCCTTGAAGCACGTGAACAAATTGGTGGTTTGGCATCTACTGTGGAATTTGTTCCAGGCTTCCAATGTAACTTAATCAATGATGTAGTGAAATGGATAGACCCAAGAGTCATAAAAAAACTGAATCTTGAATCTCATGGATTGTCGTTTCATTCCCCAGATATTGTTCGGATTGCATTGGACACCCAAGGGAAGCATATTTCATTTTTTCGAAATTCAAACGATACTGCAAGGTCTATTGCTAACTATTCAGAAGAAGATGCCAAAGTTTGGACAGATTTCACAAAATATATTAATAGGTGTGCATCTTTTTTAGAAAAACTTTATGAATTAGCTCCACCAAAATTGCCAAATATCAGATTTAAGGAAATGCTTTCTATGAGCTCTATGCTGGCTCCCATAAGGAAGTATGGCACTCGCGGATTAGTTGATTTTATGCGGGTCGCACCTATGACGATGTTGGACCTGATGGATGAATGGTTTGAAGCTGAGTTTCTTCGCAGTGCAATTTCTACAGCTGGAATTCATCATTTATCTTTCGGCCCATATGCCGCAGGAACTGGCTTTAACCTGCTTCATCAGCATGTTCATGGGAAAGGTGTTTTTCATAATGCTCATTTTGTAAAAGGTGGTACTAAACAATTGATGGATGCCGTAATAATATCCGCAGAATCTGCCAATGTTGAGATTAGGATAAATACTAAGGTCACCTCTATTAATGTTAAAAATGGAATTTGCAGTGGTGTGACGTTGGAGAGTGGAGAGATACTTCACTCAGAGCAAACTGTGTCTGGATTAGATCCCAATAATACTTTTGTTGATTTGGTAGGACCATTGGAATTAAATCCATCCTTTTTTACCCAAATTCGAAATATAAGATATCGTGGTAGTATAGCCCGTATTCATTTTACTTTGAATGAACTACCAGAGATCAAGGGTATTTCAAAAGAGCAAATGGGAACTGTTTTTTCTGTCAGTCCTTCTATTGAATATTTGGAAAGAGCTTCTGATTCTGTTAAATATGGACAGATTGCTGCTAATCCCTATGTGGAATTCACAATCCCTTCTGTGCTGAATTCAGATTTTGCACCTAATGGTAAACATGTTTTATCTGCCACAGTACAATATGCCCCTTACCACTTACGTGATAGAGATTGGTCTGGTGAATTAAAATCTCATCTGAAAAATAATGTGGTAGAAGTATTGGAAAATTATATCCCCAGATTTTCAAGTTTTATAGATTCAAGTATTGTTTGGTCACCAGTAGATTTTGAAAATCAATTTGGGCTAACGGAAGGTAATTTAAATCACGGTGAAATGACCTTGGATCAATTTATGTTTATGCGTCCTACAATGAGCGCAGCCAGATATGAATCACCTATAAAAAATCTTTATCTTTGTGGATCAGGAGCCCATCCCGGTGGGGGTATCCATGGGACAAATGGATTTAATGCAGCGAGGAGAATATTAAAGTGATGGCCTTTAAAAAAACATCAGAAACGCTTCCCAAAGATGCACATACGTTGGACCGGGAATATTATGTGAACCCGATTATTCTGCAAAAAGAATATGAGAATATTTTTTTGAGCAACTGGATTTGTATTGGCAGAGCATCGGAATTGAGTTCTGTAGGAAAATTCATAACAATTAATGTAAAAGATGAGAATATTATTGTTCTATGTGACGATGAAGGGCAATTAAGAGCATTTTATAATGTTTGTCGACATAGAGGAACACAAATATGCAATAAGGAAATTGGAGAATTTTCAAAAACCATCCAATGTGGATATCACGGATGGACTTTCAATCTGCATGGAGATTTAATTGGTGCCCCACATATGGAAGCGGTTGACGGATTTGAGAAAAAGAATTATCCTTTACATGAAGTTGCTCTATCAGAATGGGAGGGATTTATTTTTATTAATTTAAGTGAGGAACCTGAAAATTTTGATGTTGTTTTTAAGCCAATTATTAATCGATTCAAAGCATGGAAAATTTCAAAATTAGTTCCACAAAAAACCAAAAAATATATTGTAAAAGGAAATTGGAAACTGGTTATCCAGAATTATTGTGAGTGTTACCACTGCCCAGTTCTACACCCAGATCTTGCCTCTATTCATAATTATATGGGAGGACGGAATGATCTTTATGATGGTCCTTTTTTAGGTGGATATATGAAACTTAATAAGGATAAAGATAGCATCACCACTACAGGTAAATTATGCTGTCCATCTATTAATAATGTATGTGATGATGACATAAAAAAAGTCTACTATTATTCAATTTTCCCAAACTTACTTCTGAGTTTGCACCCTGAATATGTAATGTATCATACGGTCTGGCCTGATGGAGTGGACCAATGCAAAGTGTACTGTACTTGGTTATTTGAAAAGGAAGTTGTGAAGTCAAATGAACATCAAATCCAAGATGCTATTGATTTTTGGGATATGACAAATAAGCAGGACTGGGAAATTTCAGAACTTTCTCAATTGGGTATAAAATCGAAAAAATATGCGCCTGCACCCTATTCAGGTCAAGAAAGCTTGTTGGCTGCATATGATAATTATTATTTAAAAAAGCTCAAAATTGATTGATTTTCACAGTTAAAGGTTTATACAAAATAGTAAAATATTCGGTAAATTTATTGCTCCCGATTTTGTATCAATTAATATTGTAGTATACTATAAATTATAAAAAATGAAAAACGAGGTTTTAATTATTGATGGAAAAAGAACACCTGTTGGTTCTTTTAACGGCGGATTGTCAACTATTAATGCACCCGAACTTGGGGCAGTTGTTATTAAAGAATTGGTAAATAATTCTCAGATCGACCCATATCAAATTGATGAGGTAATAATGGGGAATGTATTATCAGCAGGATTAGGTCAAGCACCCGCAAGGCAGGCAGCTTTAAGAGCAGGTCTACCTTATTCGACAGAATGCTTGACTATTAACAAAATGTGCGGATCCGGATTGAAAGCTACTATGTTGGCAATGCAGTCAATTCAAATAGGTGATGCCAAAATTGTAATAGCGGGTGGAATGGAAAATATGTCCTTATCTCCTTATCTCTTACCAAAGGCGAGGTCAGGATATCGATTGGGACATGGGGAAATTATTGACAGTATGATAACTGATGGTTTATGGGATGCATACCATGATAAACATATGGGCAGTTGTGCTGAAATGCTGGTAGAGAAAAATAATATATCTCGTGTAGAGCAGGATCAATTTGCAGAGCAATCTTATACAAAAGCTCATACCGCAATTAAATCAGGATGGTTTTCAGATGAAATTGTTTCTGTGTCCGTGCCCCAGAGGAAAGGAGTTCCTATTATTGTAGACCAGGATGAAGAACCTCAGAGGATAAATTTTGAAAAAATGAAAGTATTAAGGCCTGCATTTGAAAAATCAGGGACGATCACCGCAGCAAATGCTTCTAAGATAAATGATGGAGCCGCAGCCGTGTTGATTACATCCTCAGAATTTGCCCATTCAAATCAGCTTAAATCGCAAGCGAAAATGATAGCACAGGCGTCTTTTGCCCATGAGCCGGATTGGTTTACTACAGCGCCGATTAAAGCAATATCTAAAGTGCTTTCCATTGCAGGATTAAACGAGAAAGACATTGATTTATGGGAAATAAATGAAGCTTTCGCTCCTGTTGCTATGGCTGCGATTGATGAGTATAACATTGATGGTGATAAAGTAAATATATGTGGAGGTGCCATTGCCCTGGGCCATCCTATCGGTGCATCAGGAGCACGGATCCTTGTAACGTTACTTCACAGTTTAAAACGAGTAGGGGGACGATTTGGACTTGCCACATTATGTATTGGTGGGGGAGAAGCCTCCGCACTTATTATTGAGATAATGTCATGAAATCAATAGGTATTGTAGGAGCAGGTACAATGGGAAGTGGAATTGCCCATGTTGCCTCACTCTCAAAATATTCAGTTATTTTGATGGATGTAAATGAACAATTAGTTGAGAAAGGGATTAATTCTATCAAAAGCAATATGGATCGCCAGATTAAAAAGGCATTTATTACTCCAGATGATAAACAAAATGCATTGGATAAAATTAATCTCGAGACTGATCTAAGTGCTTTGAAATTGGTAGAGGTTGTTATCGAAGCTGCCTCAGAAGATCGAAAGATAAAAGGCAGGATTTTTCAGGAATTAGATAAAAATTGTAAAAAGGAAACAATTTTAGCAACCAACACCTCCTCTATTTCCATCACGGATATTGCATCATTCACCTCGCGTCCTGAAAAAGTCATTGGAATGCATTTTATGAATCCGGTTCCCATGATGAAATTAGTCGAAGTCGTTTTAGGGCATTTAACGAGTGAAGAAACAATCAGAAAGATTTTTTCTCTGGCAGAGACTATGGGGAAACATGCCATTAAATGTAATGATTATCCGGGCTTTGTATCCAATCGCATCCTTGCACCTATGATAAATGAAGCAATCTTTTGTTTCATGGAGGGAGTAGCAGAAAAAGAGGCAATTGATGATGTCATGAGATTGGGCATGGCACACCCCATGGGACCTTTGAGATTGGCAGATTTAATAGGACTGGATGTTTGCCTTTCAATTTTAGAAGTTCTCCACCATGACTTTGGTGATGATAAATATAGACCGTGCCCACTTTTACGGCGAATGGTTTCTGCTGGATGTTTAGGAAGGAAGACAGGCAAGGGGTTCTATGAATACAGCTGATTTGAATTTTAACCTAACTGAAGAGCAGATATTATTAAAGAAGACCGCAAAGGATTTTGCTGAAGTCCATCTTGAGCCTGGAGTGATTCAACGAGATGATAAAAGTATCACTCCCATAAACGAAATTAAAGAAATGGGACAATTGGGATTTATGGGAATGATGGTGCCGGAAGAGTGGAATGGTTCTGGAATGGACACCATGAGTTATGTATTAGCTATGGAGGAGATTTGCTGTGTAGATGCATCTGCAGGAGTTATCATGTCTGTGAATAATTCACTGGTGTGTCAAATATTTTTGGATTGGTGTTCAGATGAACAAAAAGAAAAGTATTTAACGAAATTATCAACCGGTGAGTTCCTAGGTGCATTTAGTTTGAGTGAACCTCAATCCGGGTCGGATTCCAGTAATCTGAAAATGAATGCAGTCAAAAATGGAGATTCTTATATTTTAAACGGAACAAAAAATTGGGTCACCAATGGTATTTCGTCTGATATTGTAATAGTGTTTGCTGTAACAGACAATAACGTAGGTCATAAGGGAATTTCCGCTTTTATCATTGAAAAAGGTACCCCAGGGTTTACAACTGGGAAGAAAGAGGATAAACTTGGAATCCGGGGATCTGATACATGTGAACTGTATTTTGAGGATTGTAAAGTGCCCATTAACAATAGAATTCAAAATGAGGGAGAAGGATTTCACATTGCCATGAAAACACTCAATGGAGGACGAATTGGGATTGCCAGTCAAGCACTGGGGATTGCTCGAGCATCATTGGAAAAAAGTATTGCTTATTCCAGAGAGCGAAAGCAGTTTAATAAGACGCTGAACAGCTTTGGTTCGGTAAAAAGTAAACTGGCTCAAATGGCAACCCGATTAGAAGCTGCCAGGCTCTTGATCTGGAAGGCTGCAAAAATGAAGGACTCAAAACTGGATTATGTAAAGGAAGCAGCTATGGCAAAATTATTTGCATCTCAACTTGCGGTGGACGCATCCCGAGATTGCGTTCAGATTTATGGTGGTTATGGGTACATGCAAGAATATGGTGTAGAAAGGCTTATGCGGGACGCGAAAATTACTCAAATATATGAAGGAACCTCTGAAATTCAGGAACTGATTATCTCCCGGTGTTTAAATAAAGAATAATAATTAATAAGAGAGAAATTGTGAATCAAATTGATTGGGATAATTTAACATTTAGCTTAACCCCGACAAAATCTATGTTTATTTCCCATTGGGAAAATGGAACAAGTTGGACTGGTGGAGAGCTCATTCCGTTTGGGGATATCCCTATGTCCCCTGCTGCAGGTGTATTGAATTATGGACAGGGAATTTTTGAAGGGTTGAAAGCATTTCGAACGGCTAAAGACAGAATTATTTTATTTCGTCCAGACAAGAATATTGAACGTGCAATACTTTCAGCAGAGAGGTTATGTATACCCATTGTTCCTTCAGATTTATTCATGGATGGGCTGTTAAAAGTTGTAAAGGATAATTCTGAATATATTCCCCCATCCGATAAGGGGAGTTTGTACATTCGTCCAATCATTTGGGGAACCGGCCCAGTGTTAGGTGTAGCGCCGGCTTCTTCTTATACTTTTTTAATTTATGTATCACCTGTCGGTCCATATTTTAAATCTGGAATTCGCTGTTTAAATTTGAGAGTAACAAAGAAGTACCATCGGGCAGCACCTTGTGGAGTGGGAGGATATAAAACAATAGGAAATTATGCTGCTTCACTTTATCCGCAAAAATTGGCGAAGTCTTCTGGATTTGATGAGGTCATTTATTTAAATGCGCGAGATGATGAATCAATTGAAGAGGTCGGATCTGCAAATATATTTATTGTGAAAGATAAAATGATTTTAACGCCACCTTTAGGCGGCAGTATTTTACCGGGTGTAACACGAGATTCAGTTATTCATATTTCCCGTGAAATTTTAGGATTAGATATTGAAGAACGATCTATTTCACTCAGTGAAATGATGGAAGCAGATGAGGTGTTCTGTACGGGTACTGCTGTTTCAGTGACTCCAATAGGTAAAATCACATCGGATGATTCAGTTGGTATCATTAATGAGAATAAAATTGGAAATGTTACTCTTGCTTTGAATACTGAACTCATCAGTATTCAAAAAGAGTTAAAAGATGATCCTTTTGGCTGGTTGATTCAGGTTTAGAGCGTACGATGAAAAACCCTGAAAAACACGGGAAGAAATCAAAATATCATTCCCGAAGGCGGGCACGTGAATGTGTATTTCAAGGTTTGTATGCTATGGAAATTTCTGGAAACTCCCAGGATAAAACATTTTCGGATATGTTAAATAGATATTCATTTGATGAGGATACCAAATCATTTGCTTCTTCATTGTATATCAAAACACTGGATCAGAAACAGTTTTTGGAAAAAACAATTTCAAAATTTCTTGAAAATTGGGAGCTAGGGAGGATAGCGCTTTTGGATAACCTGATATTACAAATGGCAGTGTGTGAACTTTTATTTTTTGATGACGTACCACCGAAAGTATCTATATCAGAAGCAATTGAAATAGCTAAAAAATACAGTACAGATGACAGTTCAGGATTTGTGAATGGAATTTTAGATTCAGTCTTTAGAGAAGCAGAAAAAAAGAACATTATATCCCATTAACAGCTTATGTTGCAGAAAACATTAAAAAAAATATTTGGTTCACGATCAGATAGAGAAATAAATCGGTTGGTCCCGGTAATCAATGAGATCAACCAAACCGCAAAGGATCTTCAGGGGAAATCTGATGAAGAATTAAAAGCCCGTACAAATGAAATGATTGAGGAGATCTCCTCCTCTCGAAATCAATTAGAAATCGAGTTACAGGAAAAAGATACTGATCCGGAAGAAATAAAAAAAACTGTTTATGAATCGGAACAGAAAATATTGGATTCGTTTATGATTGAGGCATTTGCTATCGTAAAGGACACATGCCGCCGGTTATGTGGGACATCGTGGACTGTCGCGGGACGTGAAGCTGTCTGGGAAATGATTCCATATGATGTACAGCTGATTGGAGCTACTGTTCTTCATGGGGGGAATGTTGCCGAGATGAAAACGGGAGAGGGAAAAACTCTTGCTGCTACAATGCCCATTTTTCTGAATGCCCTCACAGGGCGAGGGGTTCATATCGTAACTGTGAATGACTATTTAGCTCGCCGGGATGCGGAGTGGATGGGCGAAGTGTTCAAGCGATTGGGATTGACCGTGGGATATATGTTGAATACTATGAATAATGACCAGCGCAGAGCGGCATACAATTGTGATATTACCTATGGCACTAATAATGAATTTGGGTTTGATTATTTGAGAGATAATATGTCCTTAGATGCTCGGGATCAGGTTCAGGGAGACCATGCGTTTGCCATTGTAGATGAGGTGGACAGTGTGCTGATTGATGAAGCTAGAACTCCGTTGATAATTTCCGGCTCTGTTGATGCCCCCGTGGACAAAACATACTCAGAGCTAAAACCGTTGATTCAGGATATTGTCCGAAAACAGAATGCTCTAGTTTCAGAGTTGGTGGATAAGGCGCAACATTTTATAAAGGAAAACAAAGAAGATGAGGCAGGATTGAAACTTCTTCAGGCAAGAAGAGGTCTGCCGAAACATCGGAAATTAATGAAAATATTTCAGGAACCGGGAACCATAAAACTTTCCCAGAAAGTTGAATCAGACTATATGAGAGATAAACGTCTTCATGAAGTAGATGACGATTTATTTTTTAGTATTGATGAAAAATCACATATTATTGATATAACTGAAAAAGGAAGACAGGTTTTATCCCCAAATCGACCAGAAATGTTTATCATTCCTGATTTGGGGGAGATGATCTCAGAAATTGAAAATAATGAGCAATTTTCTTCAATTCAGATTGCTGAGGAAAAAGAGAAAGCTTACCATCTTCATGCTGATAGAAGTGGTAAAATACATAATATTAGTCAATTATTGAGAGCTTATACCTTATATGATAAAGATGTGGAATATGTCGTTCAAGAGAATAAAGTTCAAATAGTAGATGAATTTACCGGAAGGGTTCTGCCCGGGAGACAATACAGTGATGGATTGCACCAGGCGATAGAAGCCAAAGAAAATGTTGCGATACAACGTGAAACTCAAACACTGGCAACAATTACAATTCAAAATTATTTTCGTTTATATGATAAATTATCAGGGATGACAGGAACAGCTGAAACAGAAGCAGAGGAATTGGGTTCCATATACAACCTTGATGTGACAGTGATACCCACTAATCAACATGTTATACGTGATGACAGAGATGACTTTGTTTATAAGACAACACGAGAAAAATATAATGCAGTAATTGAAGAAATAATAAATTGCCATAAAAGTGGACAACCCATTCTTGTGGGAACGGTGTCTGTTGAAGTATCTGAATTATTATCACGTATGCTGAAACGTAAAGGGATTCCTCATAATGTTCTGAATGCAAAACAACACAAGCATGAAGCAGAAATTGTAGCTAGAGCTGGACAAAATGGGGCGGTAACGATTGCCACAAATATGGCTGGAAGAGGAACGGATATTAAATTGGAAGGAGAGGAAATCAAAGAATTGGGAGGGCTACATATTTTGGGAACAGAGAGGCATGAATCTAGGCGGATAGATTTACAGTTGCGGGGGCGTTCTGGTCGTCAGGGAGATCCCGGTTCATCTCAGTTTTATTTATCCCTTGAAGATGACCTGATGCGGCTGTTTAACAGCGATCGGGTTGCCGCCATTATGGACCGGATGGGTGTGGAAGAGGGAGAAGTTATTACTGCAAAAATGGTAACTCGCGCTATCGCAAATGCTCAGAAAAAAGTAGAAGGAAGAAATTTTGGAATTCGGAAACATCTATTGGAATATGATGATGTTATGAATCAACAGAGACAAGTGATATACAATTTAAGGGATAAAACGTTGAAGGGGACAAATACCCGAGAAATGGTATCTGAGTTTATTGCAGAGTTTGTGGATGATGAGCTTGAAAATCAAAATGTGGATCATTTTGACGAAATAGATTGGGATACCTTAAAGCAAACTACTGCGTCTCATATGTTGGTGGATTTGGAGATGGAAAGGATTCAGTCATTATATGGAGAAGATGAGATCACTCATGACAACTTTCGGGATTACCTTATTGCCCAGGCTGAATCAGTGTATAATGAGAGAGAATCTATATTGCCAGAAGAAATTATGAGGGGATTTGAGCGTTTTGTTATTTTACGAACCATTGATGAACAATGGAAAGATCATTTATATGGAATGGACCAGATCAAGGAAGGAATCAATTTACGGGCCTATGGACAAAAAGATCCTCTTCTTGAATATAAGTCTGAGGGATTTCATCTTTTTCAGGACATGATAAAAGAGATGAATCAGAAAACGGTACAGCGGTTGTTTCGTACTCAGCTACAGGGGATGGAACATGCGCCTCAAATTCAGCGAAAAGATAGAAACGTTCAGGTACGACATGATAGCACGGAAGGAATGGGTATTCAAGCTGCACCACAAACTGAAAGAGGTCAAAGACCACCACAACCAGTGAAAACTCCCGTCAAAGTAGATCAGAAAATTGGAAGAAATGAAAAAATTCAGGTCATCAGTCCTTCTGGTGAAAAAGTGTTTGTAAAATATAAAAAATTACAGCAATTATTAAATAAAGGCTATACAAGGGCCTAATGATAAATGTATTTGCCGCGGTGGTGGAATTGGTAGACACGCCAGATTTAGGATCTGGTGCCCTCTGGGTGTGAAGGTTCGAGTCCTTTCCGCGGTACTCACTTTTGAATTTTATTTAAATTATTATGAAATCAAAGATACTGGGAGCGCTAATTTAATTTTGCTTAACTTAAATGGATTAATAGGGTAGTCTTCAGTAAATCAGGTTACATTCTGTAAGAATAATTTTCAAAATTTTGAATTAAAGTTAAGGATATACTATGAACATTGAAGAAAAATGCATATTTCTCGAAGAACGTATCACACGTTTAAATGAAATCGGTATAGCTCTTTCAACAGAGAAAGATACCAATAAATTATTTGAGCTGATTCTTGAAGAAGCCAAAAATATAACTAATGCCGATGGCAGGACTCTTTACATGGTGGATGAAAAAGGAAATCTGAAATTTGAGATTATGAGAAATGATTCTATGGATACTATAATGGGTGGAACCTCTGGAATTGATATACCTTTTCCAGCTGTCCCTAAATACTTTGACGATGGTGAACCAAACTTAAGTAATGTTTCTGCATATGCTGCTATAACTGGAAATACAATCAATATAGAGGATGCTTATGAAGAAAAGGGTTATGATTTTTCTGGAGCCAAATCTTATGATAAAAGTTCAGGCTATAAATCAAAGTCTTTTTTAACTATGCCTTTGAAAAATCATGAAAATGAGATCATTGGGGTTATGCAGTTGATTAATGCCACGGATAACAATACAGGTGAAGTTATATCTTTTTCTCCTGAAGTTCAGGAACAGGTTGAATCAATAGCGTCCCAGGGAGCTGTTGCATTGACTAATAAACGACTGGTAGAAGAACTGAAAAATTTATTTGAATCATTTATCAAATTGATTGCAACAGCAATTGATAAAAAATCACCATATACGGGCGGTCATTGCGAAAGAGTTCCCCTGATCACAACGATGCTTGCCGATGCGGTTGAAAAAGTGGACTATGGAAAGTACAAAGATTTTTCTATGACGGAAGATGAACGATACGAACTTTATATTGCTGGCTGGCTCCATGACTGTGGAAAGGTTGCGACACCTCCTCATGTAGTTGACAAAGGTACAAAACTTGAGACAATAACGGATCGTATTGATACAATAAAGACGCGGTTTGAGGTTCTCCGCCGGGATGCAGAGATTGACTTTTTAAAGAAAAAACTAGAGTTGAACGGAACTGCAAATGGAGAAGCAAAAAACCTTGAAAAAGAATATACTGAAAAATTGGAACAATTAAATGATGATGAGGCATTTATAGAAAAGTGTAATGTTGGTGGTGAGTTCATGGAAAAAGAATTGCAGAACCGGGTTTTAGATATAGCCAACTATGACTATGAACAGCAAGGGGATAAAACTTCTTTCCTGTCCGAGAATGAGGTGAGGAATTTAAATATTCCCAAGGGAACCTTATTGCCGGAGGAACGGGAGATCATCAATGACCACATAGTCATCACTATCGATATGCTGGAGCAACTCCCTTATCCAAAACACCTTAAGAATGTCCCTGAATTTGCTGGTGGTCATCATGAGAAATTGGATGGGACAGGTTATCCCAAGGGTTTGAAAGCAGATCAAATGTCCGTACAAGCTAAAATGATGGCAATCGCTGATATTTATGAAGCACTAACCGCCGCCGACAGGCCATACAAAGATGGGAAGAAACTTTCTATGGCAATGAGAATAATGGGATTTATGAAAAATGATTATCATATTGATAAAGACCTATTTGAGATTTTTGTAAAAGAAGGTGTTTATAAGACATATGCGAAAGACTATCTTAGCAAAAGCCAGATTGATGAGGTTGATAAGAAAGCTCTCTTGTCATGAAAAAAAGGAGCCTTTCAACCTTAAATCGAAAAGAAATGAGGTCATATATTTTTGAGATTCAGGATACAGTAAAATCTTATTTGAATAACGGAGGGAGTGTAGACTCCTTTATAGATGAGACGAATTTTATTGATGATTTCGAATCGGTCCTCCCTGATGAAGAATACCCTATATTTGTTATCACTGTTTTAAATGATATTAAGTCTGAATCAGTTATTGATAAACTCCTAGATTCAATTTTAACTACCATTCAATCCAAATCACTGGTTTTTAATTCCTGAGCCCACTTTCGCTTCAGAAAATTTAATTCAATTTATTTCCATGGGTAAATTGTTTTCTAGGTAAGTTATTTTCCACAGATCTCTATT
>DASCRE010000171.1:0-15093 GCA_034408645.1 Fidelibacterota bacterium
GCATTTTTTCAAACCAATCCCCAGGGGGGAAAATAAAAGGAAATAATACTGAAACCAGTGTGAAACTAATCGTTGGTGCAGATATTGTATCTATAAAGTGTTTTAAAGTGTCCATAAATACTATTTAAAGCGGTCCGGAAATTCCACCATCTTTACGTATTCGCCAAAAATGAACAGCCATAAAGATCATGGCAATAAATGGAACTCCAATACAATGGAGAACATAAAATCGAAGCAAAGTAGCTTCTCCAACAAATCGCCCTCCAAGAAGCGCAAACCGGACATCTGACCCAGCATGAACTAGATTGATATCACCTATAGAAAGCATAGCAGCACCAGGGCCCTCGTGTCCCAAAAAGGGCGTTGCCCGTGCCATATTTGTCCCTACGGTAACCGCCCATATTGCTAATTGGTCCCAAGGAAGTAAATATCCGGTGAAGCTTAAAAACAAAGTAATAGTCATTAAAAGGACTCCCACACCCCAGTTAAATTCACGTGGTGGTTTATAGGAACCCGTCATAAAGACTCTAAGCATGTGCAGCCAAACTGTCAGAACCATAGCATGCGCACCCCAGCGATGAATCTCTCTCATAATACCCAAAGGTACCTGCTCTCCTAAATCAATCATATCCGTATAAGCATATTCAACCGTAGGACGATAATAAAACATCAGCATGATTCCTGTGATTGTCAAAACAACAAATAGGAAAAATGATAACCCTCCCATACACCATGTGTATCCAATTTTTACCGCATGTTTTGGGAGACGGGCAGGATGAAGATGAAGGAAAACACTGCCTAAAATTGCATGCATTCTCTGGCGTCTGGTTCTCGGTATTCCAGATCGAATTATTGATTTCCAAATCTGGGAATTTCCCATCCTCTCCAATAGTGTTTGCTTTGATTTTTTATTGTTCACTGTTATAATACACCTTTTTTACACTTTCAAGAAAGAATCAGCTCTTTCCCATTCTCCTTTCTCAAATTTAAAATTCTTACTCTTATCCACAATGATTTGCCCGTCATCTGCCAAGTAAATCTTAAATCGTTCCAATGGCCGTGGTGCGGGACCTTCAAAATTAACTCCCGTAGACCGAAAGCCGCTGCCATGACAAGGACATTTAAATTTTCTTTCTGTATCAAACCAATTTGGAGTGCATCCCAAATGGGTACAAACTGTTGATAAAGCAAACATCCCTTCATCATTCCGTACAATCCAAACACTAAATTTCTTTTTAAATCGTAAATCTACTTTTCCGATTTCAAATTCATCTGGATAACCGATTTTGAAACTTTGGGGGGGTTCAAATAAAACATTGGGGAACAAGAACCGGATTAGTATAGTAAAAAATCCTCCTGTCGCTGCAGTAAATGCTAACCACCCGATACTTAACCATTTAAAAAAACTACGCCGTTTCATGACCTCTTCCGATGATTTATTTTGAGGAACACCCACTGACGCTTCAGGAATAAATTTTTCTTCATTCATGATTGATGACCATATATCTTCTTCAAGGTTTTAATGGCAGTATCTCTGATTTCCATATTTTCATCCCATTCTGATAACGTTACCAGTTTTTCCTCAAACATATCATTTCTGAAAATTGAACTCACATGAATTGCCACTCGAATTGCTTGAGTCGCTTCTTCATAGTCCACCTCCGGATATGAAGAGTAATAAGAACGATCCATTAAATCTGCAATAATATCAAGCCCTGAAGTATCTCCCAGTTTAGCTAAGCTTAATGCCGTATCCCATCTGATATTTACTTCTTCATGATCTAATAGCGGAATTAAATCCGGGATGACGCTTTTTTGCCCCATATTCCCCAGAGCAACAACCGCTGTAAGATATTCTACGACTTCTCTGTTTTTATTTGTAATGATGTTCCTTAAGTCTTTTACAGAAGGAGCATATTGCAACACACCTAGTGCTTTTATAGCTGCTAATCGCGTCACCGGATTGTCATCATTCAACCCCGTTCTAAGCGCATTTCCATAGAATTGATCTCCTGTCTGTCCCATAGCAAGAGCAAGATACATCCGTACTCTTTCATCATCGTGTACTGATCGATTATATGCATTTACCAACTGATTTCTAAAAAGATTGTCTTCAAAATTTTCAGCTTTACTTGTAAGAATTTTAGATAACTCAAAAGCAGATTGCCATCGTTTACTGGCAGAACCAATTTTCACATCATTGAGCAAATCAGATGCTGACTTTGGTTCCAAGGTCAAAAACTTTACTATTATAATGAATGATGTCCCTATTACCGCAACAACTAAAGGTATAAGGAAAAAAGAATAGAACAGAACGTAAACCTTGCTAGGGTTTGATTCTTTTGATGAGGCTACTGACATATTTAAGTGTTTATTTATCCTGATGCAAAACTAAAAATTAAAGCAAATTATAATTTGTAAACAATTGAATTTCTAAACCATTTACTCATAATAAAGGTTATTTCATATTTTTATTATTTTTAGTCTCATTCTTTAATTGAAACCCAAGCAATAGGGGGAAAAAGAAAAGCAATACAAGGGATAAAAGTAATCCAAAAACTATCCACCCCAAATTATCCATCAACCAATAAAATGTAAGCCAATCTAACATCATCAAAATATGTAGGACACAACTAAAATATATCCAATCATTAATAATGTACATACAATCATAGAAAAAATTTGGACTCGGTTGTAATGATTTTTAGAATTCTGCACAGTGGGTTTCAAATAAAGCTATTTGTAACTGATCTAGTTTTCTTTATTCCGTTTTTCTCGAACAATCGCAGCTTTTATTTTCCCTCTAAGCACTCTATTGTCCAGTGCGTTAGTTTCTTCCATGTCCCCATTTTTTCCCGCTGCAATGAGACGTTTCATCAATTCTTCTTCAGTTTCAACTGTCTTTGTTTTTCCTTGTTCTGACTTCTCTCCAGAATTCTGTAACTGTGGCATGGGAGGACGATCCCCAGTTCGCTTACTCTTTACCATCATTGCCTTTGCTTTTCCTCGAATGAGTTTTTCTTCAATTGAATTGATGAATTCCATGTCACCATCCAGCGCTTTGTTAACTGCATAGTGAATGAGATCTTCCGAAGATTTAAATTGCGGAGAAGAATTATCTTCATCTGCAGATACTGACAGTTCTGTCTCAACCGGAACATCAGGCATAGGCGGTCGTTCTCCGGTTCGTTTACATTTTACCATAAGAGCTTTTGCCTTACCCCTTGTTGGTTTATCTGAAATTTTATTGATCACGTCCATATTTCCATCTAATGCAAGATTTACAGCATAGTGAATCGTATCTTGAGTTGCTTCAAAAACAGGAATCCCGTCAGAAGTCAATTTTAGTTTTTCAGTTCCAGACAAGGCCTTTTCAGAAGGCATATCTGGCATGGGAGGAACAATTCCCGTACGCTTTGCTCTAACCAAAGCCGCTTTTGCCAGTCCTCTGGTAGGCTTGTCTAGAATAGAATTTATAAAATCCATATCTCCATCCATGCCCTTATTCACAGCATATGCAATTGTTGTTGCTCTATCCATAACTGGCACAGAATCTGTGTCATCATTTTTCTCTTCTTTTTTCTTTTTACCGTTGGCAACTTCTGGAAAAAATATTTGTTGGAAATCTTTTAATAAGAAAGATTTGAATCTATGAAATCCAATATATCCAATCAGTGAAAACAATCCGTTATACGTGCGAGTACATGTAACCAAGACTTTTCCATCCTTTTCTTCCAATTCAAATTGAACCAATTCCTTTAATAGTGGATTTATCCGTAAAGAAAGTGTGAATAATTTTTCTTTTTTCAAACTCTTAATTTTTCCATTTAAAAAAGGGGACAATGCTCTGGTACGGGTCATCACATGGCTTCCAGATTTTAGGTAAAATTGGTCAAAAGAATAATGATGCACATATCGTCCCATATCATTTAATGGAAGCATTCGCTGAATTCCTGGATACCACAAATGATAGTCCTTTAGTGATATTATACGAATCCAAACATCGGATATCCCGGCTTTAATCTCTTGCCAAACAACTGTTTTGACATGTAATAAACCCACATTGTAATCTTTTCCTGAATTCAGTCTTTTTGATATTTTTTCTCCGATAATCCCTGGTTCCGTAGTTGTGGTCCCTTCAATATCAAGATCATGTGTTTTATATTTTTTCTCTGAACCATTGAAAAGTTCAACTTTATAGGTTGTTGGGTAATTGTACACTTCTTTTATGGAACCGATATCACCAGTTGCTCTAACGGTTACCTGAGTACCAATTTTTACTTGATGTAAACTCATGAATTTTTGATTTATCTTATAAAATATTCAGATAATTTCATTGAATAAATAAAAAATAATAGTATAAAATTTAATCCTCTTTCCCTTAATAAATGGTTACTAAGTTTTTTTATCTAGCTTTTGAATACGACGGATATGCCTGTCACCATCAAATGGTGTTTCCAACCAATCATCAAGTACTTTTATGATTCCTTTTGAAGATACAAAACGTGCTCCTATCGATAATATATTTGCATCATTATGATGTCTAGAAAGTGTAGGAATATCTTTATTCCCGCCATAAAAAACTGCTGCTCTAATTCCTTTGATTCTGTTGGCCGCCATTGCTTCTCCCTGACCAGATCCACCAAAAATAATTCCTCGTGAATTTTTGTCATTTGCAACCGCATTCGCAGCAGGAAAAATGAAATCCGGATAGTCATCTAATGCATCATATTCAAGGGCACCATGATCTGTAACAAAATGTCCTTCATTAGATAATATCTTTTTTATTGATTCTTTCAATTTATACCCTGCATGATCTGCTGCTATATGAATATTCATTATTAGTTTATTCTATTACAACCTTTTGGTGACTCATGCAATCTCGAATCTGAGATTCTAATTTTTCTGGTACAAACCCATACTCTTCCGCTAAATCTTTATTTGGAGCAGATTTCCCAAATTGGTTTAAACCGATATTCAACCCATTTTCCCCTGTTAATCTTTCCCAACCTAAAGTGGTGCCAGCTTCAATTGAAACACGAAGTCCGAAATCTAATGGAATAATATTACCTCTTTCTTTTTCATCCAATTGAAAATACTTTTCCCAGCAAGGAATACTCACAACCCTACAATTATAGTCTTCCAAACGTGAACTTACTTCAATCCCTAATGATACTTCTGATCCAGTTGCAATAATAATGATATCAGGTGCTCCTGCACAATCCTTTACAATATAACCTCCTTTTCTGACACCAGCTTTGATTTCTTCAATTTCACAGTTAAGTTGAGGAAGTCCTTGCCTGCTAAGTAAAATTGCACTGGGATTAGATGTATCCTGAAGAATACACTCCAGTGAAACGGCAGTTTCTTTAGCATCAGCTGGGCGATAAACATTCAGATTTGGGACTGTACGCAAACTCATAATATGTTCAACCGGTTGATGTGTTGGGCCATCTTCTCCTACAAAAAAGGAATCATGGGTGAGCTCATATATGACCTGAAGGTCTTGAATTGCTGACAGTCGGATTGCAGGTCTTAAGTAATCCGAAAAAACTAAAAAAGTTCCTCCAAAAGGAATAAATCCTTTGTGAAGGGAAAGTCCATTACAAATTGCGGCCATAGGAAATTCTCTCACTCCAAAAGCAAGATTTCGCCCACCGGGATTTAATTTGGAGAAATCACCATAAGTTGCGGCAAAATTGGATGTATAATTTGATGGCTCTAAATCAGCAGACCCTCCTACTATATGCGGAAGTTGAATTGCAAATGTATCCAGAACTAATCCAAAGGCTTTGCGAGTTGCAATGTACGAACCCGTTTCAAATTCTGGATATGTCAATTTTGGTAACTTATTTTTCACTGTCATATTCCAAAACTGATTAAAAGCAGGTTTTTCTATCGCAGAAGCCATTAACTTATCCCAGCTAGTTCTCATATCAGCTAATTTTGTAAATCTGTGACGGAAATGGCTGTAAACTTCCTTAGGCAAATAAAATGTGTCCTTTTTGAGCCCCAATTTTTCTTTTGTGGCATCAATTTCTTCATATGGCAAAGGCATACCGTGAGTTTCATGATTTCCTTCCATAGTAGCAGTTCCATGCGCTATCTGAGTTTTCCCTATTATAAGACTGGGTTTCTCAATAATATGAGCTTTTTGAACTGCATCTCTGATCTCATTATGGTTATGTCCATCAATTTTCTGAACATGCCAACCTAGTCCTTCAAATATTTTTCCATAATCTGTTGAATCTACTCGATCAGTTTTACCAGAAATTTGCGCATCATTAGAATCAAAAAACATGGTTATATCTTTCAGATTCCAATGTCCAGCTAACGATGAAGCACCCAAAACTACCGGTTCCTGCATATCTCCATCACCGCACAAAATATAGGTTTTATGGGATAAAAATGACGTGTCAATACCTGACTCTCTCTCACATATTTTTTTAAATATAATTTCCCCTACAGCCATACCAATTCCCATACCTACTCCCTGCCCCAATGGCCCTGTGGTTGCTTCTACTCCTGGGATACTAACTTCAGGGTGTCCTGGAGTTTTGCTGTTAAACTGGCGAAACTGTTTCAAGTCATCCATAGACAACCAACCAATCATAAATAACAATGTGTACAAAAGCATGGACTCATGCCCGGCAGACAAAACAAATCGATCTCGACCAAACCAATCTGGATCTTCGGGATCAAAATTCAGATATTCTGAAAATAGTATAAAGGAAAAATCAATGGATGAAAGAGGACCTCCGGAATGACCTGAATTTGCTTTTCGAATTCCATCAAGAATAACCCCTTTCAATACCCTGACTGAAAAATCATCTCTTTCCTCCGGTTTCCATACAGAAAAAGAATCAATATCTTTGTAAGTTTTCATCGTTTTTATAATAGTTTAAAAGCAGCAAGTTGTTTCACAGGGTCTTGTGCTTTAAAAATTCCAGAACCAACCACTATAGCATCAGCACCCGCACCTATAACATCCTGTGCATTTTCTAACTTAATTCCACCGTCAACCTCAATTTCAACTTTATCTATTAATTTGTACTGAACTAAAGCATTATTCAGTTGTTGCACTTTCTGAAGAGAAGATTTAATAAATTCTTGTCCACCAAAACCTGGTTCTACGCTCATGATCAATACCCTGTTAATTTTGTCGATAAAAGGGGTAATCTCTTCGAGAGGTGTTTCCGGTTTTAAGGAAATCCCAACATCCAATTTTAAAGATTTTATTTGGTCAATTAAAGAACCGGGGTTATCTACTGCTTCAATGTGAAAGGTAATTCCGTTAGCACCTGCTTTTGCAAACGCATTCAATAATCCTTGGGGGTTTGTTACCATTAAATGAACATCAAAATACGTTTTAGAAACAAATCTAATTGATTTTACGACAGCCGGACCAATAGTCAAATTTGGAACAAAATGATTATCCATAATATCAATATGTATATAATCTGCTTTTCCAGCGTCACATAAATTTAATGCAGATCGTAGATCAGAAAAATCTGCAGATAATATAGAAGGCGCTATTTTAATCAATTAATATTAGTAATAAAGAAAGAAAATTAGGAGATTAATGTATGTACTCCAACTATCTTAATCCCATTCAAACCCTGATACATCTCCGGATTTAAGATTTATCTCGATAAAATTGTAATCCTGATATTCAGGAATATAGTAATAAAGAATTTTCAAGTTATCGTATTCATCGGTCCAGGAAGAATCCGGATCTCCAAAATATTTCAGTATTTCACCTTCAGAAGGATTTTTTTTTAGAAATTCCCATGCAACCATTGAAGATTTAGGCGAAAACTGGTCATTGTTAACTTCAAAAGAATCTATGTCCTCAATAATTTCATCTTTGTTTTCAGGTTTTAATTCTGGCAATCTACAATTTACAAAAAAGAACAAAATGATTGGTAAAATAATTAGTAGTTTCATTAAGGAAATCTATTTCTATTTTTCATCCTCTCAAACAAGATTTTAGATAAAACTATATAATAAACCACCTTTTTTATGGTCAATTCCATATTAATTTTAACCTTATTTTAAAATAGAGAACCATATGAAACAAAAAGACAAACCCTTTTACCTGAATTCTGATTTTCTTACAAGCTCTGATGCTAGGAGTATCCGAATTGCTGCTGAATATCTAGGCCCGAAAAGACAATTTTATCAAAATCATATTGAAGATACGATCGTTTTTTTTGGGAGTGCTCGATTAAAATCTTCCAAAGCTGCAAAAGTAGATTTAAAAAATGCCCCCAAGAACATTAATCCTCTAAAAAAGAAACAGTTGGAACAAATTTTATCTATGGGAAGATTTTATGAAGATGCCAGAACCTTAGCTAAAAGTTTAACTGTATGGAGCAAAAAATTAAAAAACTCCAAGCACCGATATATTATCACCTCTGGTGGAGGTCCTGGTATCATGGAAGCTGCAAATCGTGGCGCTTCAGAAGCAAAGGGATTAGCAATAGGGTTAAATATTTCCGTACCTCATGAGCAATCGGGGAATAAATGGATCACCCCAGATCTTGACATTGAATTTCATTATTTTTTCATGCGAAAATTCTGGATGGCTTATCTAGCAAAAGCGTTGGTGGCTTTCCCAGGTGGGTTCGGGACCGTGGACGAATTGTTTGAGATACTTACTCTGATACAGACTAAAAAAATAAAAAAAACAATTCCAATCGTTTTGTATGGAAAGGAGTTTTGGAATAACATTGTAAATTGGGATTATTTAATAGATGCAGGTACAATTTCCAAAAAAGATTTAAATCTATTCCAAATCTGTGATACTGTCGATGAGGCTTACAATTATCTTACGGATAAAATAACGGGAACTCACACAGGACCAAATTTTTAAATGTCTCAAGAAATTTTCCGCTGTTCCTGGCCCGGAGAAAACGAGATGATGATTCAATACCATGATGAGGAATGGGGAGTTCCGATTCATGAGGATAGAAAACTGTTTGAGTTCATGGTGCTGGATTCATTTCAAGCAGGTCTTAGCTGGCAGATTATCTTGAATAAACGGAATGGATTCAGAAGTGCATTTGCCGAATTTAATCCTGTAATAATTGCTCTTTTTGGAAAAAGGGATATTGAAAATTTGATGAATAATAAAACCATCATTCGAAATCAATTAAAGATCAAAGCAACTATTTCAAACAGTAAATATTTTCTAAATATTCAGAAAGAGTTCGGATCTTTTGATTCATTCATCTGGAAATTTACTGACGGAAAAACCATAATCAATAAATGGAAAACAACAGGTGATATTCCTGTATCAACACCAGAATCGGATACCATGAGTAAAGAACTAAAAAAACGAGGGTTTAAATTTGTCGGAACCACCATCTGTTATGCTTTTATGCAAGCGGCAGGAATGGTAAATGATCATCTGATATCCTGTTTTCGCCATGGGGATCTTGGTTAATTTTTTGATTAAATATATTTGGATATAACTATTAACAGCACCTAAGATTCTACAGGTTATTTTACAAGTTTTTAACTGATCGCAACAGGGAAGCCCGTGAAAGTCGGGCACAGTTCCCGCTACTGTAACCGCTTAGGACCTTTCATCGTGCCATTGTCCCGGGCAACCGGGGTGAGAAGGCGGAAGGATTCCGTTGATGCGGAAGTCAGGATATCTGGGCATAATCGTTTCAAATAAACCTTCGGGAAAAAGGGTGGGTCTAGACAATAGCCTTAAATCCTTCCTTTACCTCGTTTTTAAAACAAGGAGTTACCATGAAAAAGATCGTCCTGCTGTCCCTTATAATTATAATGGGATGTGAAGATAAAAAACAGGAATTAATCGAAGAAAATCAACTAGTTTTTATCGCCTCTGAAGGAAATTATGGTAGTAATAACGGTTCCATTACAGTTTTCAGAAATGGGAAGGAAATTCAGCAGCTTAATAATATAGGTGATGTTTTGCAGTCTATTATTGTACACAACGATAAATTAATTGTGGCATTAAACAATAGTCACTTCCTCAAAATTTATGAAATCACAGTTAATGGGTTACTCCTTCCTGGTATTGAAATTTCTACAGATAATTCAAGCCCGAGAGAGATGGTAGTTTTAAATAATAAATTGTATTTTACCAACTGGAATACAAAGGATGTGAAAGTGCTGAACTTGTTAACTTACACAATTGAGTCTTTAATCTCATTTGATGGACTGCCTGAGGATATCGTAACAGATGGAACCTATTTATATGTAAGCATTCCAAACTTAGAATTATATGATACAAACAAAGGTACCCATGTTGTAAAAATTGATACCTTTAGTGAACAAATAATCGAAACATTTGAAGTTGGAAGAGGTCCAATGCAATTGCTGATTAATAACAACCAGTTGTGGATATCACGCACCTATTATAGTGAAGATTGGACACAAACAAATTTCGGTTCTAGCCTCATTAACTTAGAAACAAATGAAGTTATTACAAAAGAATATGGTACCGGTGTTGTATGTGGAGGTGATATAATGAAAATTACGGATGGAATCTATAGAACTTTTGAAGGTGGAGTGGCATCTGTGAATGATAATCTTTCAATAGATGGAACATCTAAAATTGGGGCATATCCAACATATAAACTTTATTCAGCAGGTGCTAAAACCAACTACATTTTTTTTGGTGTTACCAGTGACTACGAATCACCTGATACAGTTTTTGTCCATGACAATTTTAGTAATTTAAAATATATACTTGAGGTTGGAGCTTCTCCCGGTGATTATGGTATTTGGAACGAACAGGGTAATTAGCTATTTGCTTTAAACAAAAAGCCGGTTTTTAATCTTCAAACTCCCATTCCACTTCAAAACTAACGAGGCGATCTAGACCAAAGTCCAGTCCCTTTGAGTGAAAATAGACATTATTTCTGGGATTCACCCATTCATCCGGAAGGTCAGGATTCAGTTGCCTAAACATATTTTCCTGTATGTTGAATAAATTTTGCATTCGATATGAGATGGTCACAGTTGAAATCTTTGCACTAATCAAAAGATGGGCTATCCAATAATCATTTTTTATAAGATCCAAATTATTATGTAATAAATTTGGATATTTAAATAATCTTTGAAGTTCCGGATAAAATACAGAAGATGAATCCCTGTTCAATAATCCCTCAACTGTCAGTCCAGCTGTTAGGAGCATCTTATCCGAGAAAAGGGATTGGGTATATTCCAGTTTCGTTTTTATATGATCGCCAATACCATCTGATAACAGAGGTTCCTTACTGCTGTGCTGCCAGGAAGAAGAAAATCTAAAACCGTATATTGATTCCCATAATAAGCCACAGTGAAAAGAGAACATTCTCCTAGGGGTTGCCAAACTGTCTGGATTATAATCAAGAATACTATTTACATGCCAGCTACTCACTCCCCCGGAGATGGCCAATTTTTCGTTTTCCCAAACTAAATGACTTTTCATTGTAATCCATGATTCAAAAAAAAGTCGGGAAGAGTCAGTCCAGCTGACCATATGCTGAGGAATATTTTTCATTCCCACCTCATTTACCCATTTCACAGATCTTGAATTTCTGTTTATGGTAATAGAAAAACGTGGTAGAACAGTTTCTTTCTCTGTATCAATTCCCCCGTTCACCTGAAATCGCTCTCGGGTCAGACTGCCCCAAAATGAAAACCATTTCCTGTACTTTGATATAGTTGAATCTGAAAATATAAGGGCTTGATTATGTGCAGATACACCAACCTGCCAAGGAAAGTTCACATTCTCAACTGACGGAGAGAGAATCCCTTCATACAATCCTCTGCTCAAATAATGTCTAGGCATCAATGAAAATATTGTATTCCACAACCGATTTTCCAAGTACTGTGCGACCCTGAAACGAAGATGAAACTGCTGCCATTCCGCATGAACAGAAAATGATGCCGATGTAATTTCGTTTGTATGACGCCCGTTTTGTTCTTCAGAAAAATTATATAATCCTGAATCTGTAATAAATCGCCCAATGGATAGAACGGATATTCTATTATTCATTTTTGAAAGATAGTAAAATAAATAGGATTGCTGATTTGGGGTCAAGGATCGGGTAGACTGATTTTCCGGTTGCGGTTGAATGAACTGGGACAATGGTCCTCCGTAACTCCGCTTAAATCCATTCCATTTCATTATTCGGTTAGGTTGGCTAAAATCAGCGTGTATGTTTAATTGATCGTAGAGGTGGTCACCCTGACGATAATCAAAGGAAGTGTGGATCTCAGCAGAATCAGGGAACAAGATGTTGCGAAAGGCATATGTATAGGACAGGGTTGCATCCTGGACAATTTCCCCTCCAAACCGCTGTGGATAAGACTGGAATGTCCCATCAAAAAACAGTTCATTTGAATTCCAGTCACGGTTCCACAGCAAAAGACCACCATACGAAGATATTCCGTTTTGACCACTCCAATCAAATGGAATAGGAGTCAATGATTGAGCTAACAATTGAGTTACAACATTAATTCCAAACCAGAACCAATGGGAATATTTCATAAAATATTAATGTATTATGCTAACCTAAAAATTTAAGTTCACCTTTTATATAAAGGAATAAAAAGATGGTTATTCCCCAAGGTCCAATCACTGTCTTCTTCATCCTTTTCAAGAGCCATTTTCATCAGGTTCATATGTTTTTCTAAGTGATGAATTTGGTGTAGTAAAAGGGCTTCAGGAAAGTTAGGCTTACGAGAACTTCTCCACTCAAGCTGCCCTTTATGGGTCAGAATCATGTGCTCCAATTTCAACAGTAGCTCTTTTGGAAAACCATTTATAGTACCAGCAACTGCTTTTACCATGTCCCTCGAAATAACAGAATGACCAATAAAATTTCCCTCATCAGTTATCTCAGATTCCAACCCAATAGATAATTCCTTCACTTTCCCTATATCATGAAGTAGAACCCCGGCTAATAAAAGATCTCTATCTGCATTATATCTTTCAGCCAAGTCAAAAGCAACCCTGCCCATAGAAAGCAAACATTCCAATAATCCTGACCGATAATTGTAATAAGAGGTTAAAGAAGCTGGACAAACAAAAATTGATTCTTTATTCTCTTTGTATATTTGGGTAACCAATTTTTTAAGTCTGCGATTTTTTATTTTCTTGACTAACTCACGCAATCCCTCCCACATCTCCTTGGGGTTTTTTTCTGAAGACGGAACAATCAAGGTGGGATCATACCCATATCGTCCATGATTCTGAACAGAAGCCCTACCAATTTTTTTTATTTCCAATTGAAGACGACCCTGATAGGAACTCACATCTGCTTTAGCAACTACTGCTTCTCCAGAATTAAATCTCTCACTGTATGAGTTCACTTTATCCCATATTTTTCCATGAACTTGACCAGTTTTATCACGAAGGACTAAATCAATAAATAAATCTCCAGTACGAGTATGACGGATATGTTTATCTACGCACAGATAAAATCCTTGTATGGTCATTCCTTCCTTAAATTTATGAATGGGAGTTATCTTTTTCATGCAACTGAAATATCACTTTCCTATATGTCTATTACGAAAATCACTTTAATAATAATATAATAAACAACTGAAAAAATATTAGGTAATTTTCTATTATGAAAATAAGGATTATTCTGAAAAAAATGAGCTATGAAAATTCCAAGCACAGAAGAATACTTAAATCTTGTCTCACTACTTGGTTTTCTAATCCAAAGGAACTTCATCTCACCAACTCTAATATGACCTATCCTTTTAAATTTAACCAGTGGATGACCCTATCTTATAAGGTACAAAATACGGAAACATGGGTAGCTTTTTTAGGAGAATGGGTAGTTGGAATGATAAGCCTGAAACAAATCTCTGAAGAAAAACGGGGGCACCTATTTCATCTTTATATTAATAAACAGAACCGAAACCAGGGATTCGCACAGAAACTAATCAGAAAAATCGAAGAAGAAATGAAAGAGTATAACTTAAAAATATTGACTTTAAATGTTGTCCCAGGGAATTCTAAAGCTCTTGCTCTTTATAAAAAAATGGGATTTACCATAATTGATTCAAATAAAAAGAAACTTACAATGTCAAAAAACGTATAAAATATCATTCGAAAGTATTATAACTACTTCCGGTTTAATTTATTTAACTCATCCAAACCCTAAAAATAATCCTCCCTGGTACACGATAAACGACATGATATAAGCTAATCCGGTCATATAGAAAATCATAAACAGGGGCCATCTCCATGTATTTGTTTCTCTGCGGACAACAGCAAAGGTAGCCATACACTGAGCAGCAAAGACAAAGAATACCATGATAGATATTCCCGTGAGAACAGTGTAAGCAGGTTTACCAGTGTCAGGATTTTTATCCTGTTGCAATGCATCAGTTAGGCGGATGACGTTTTCATCATCAGATTCCACATTATAGATGGTAGCCATTGTACTCACAAGGACTTCCCGTGCAGCAAATGAAGTTAACAGCCCAAGCCCAATCTTCCAGTCAAATCCAAGAGGGCGGATTATCGGTTCTATTACCTTACCAATTTTTCCAGCATAACTGGTATTGATATTTTGGCTGTTATCTATCTTGGGAAACGATGCTAAAATCCACAAAACAACGGAAATAACCAAAATTATTTTCCCTGCATCGGTGACGAATTGTTTCACTCTCAGGTAAACCTGCCGGAAAACAGACCTCATGAGCGGTATTCTGTATGGAGGCATTTCCATGATAAAAGTTGATTTTCCCTGCATTTTAATCCATCGGCTAAAGATCACCGCCAAAATAAGCGCTGTGACCGTTCCTAGAAAATACATCATTACCATTGTCAATCCCTGTGCATCAATGATACCAAAAAACCGGACAGGAGGAATAAAAGCGCCAATCATCAGTGCATAGACCGGAAGTCGGGCTGAGCAACTCATTAGGGGAAGAATTAATATGGTAACCAGCCGTTCTTTCCAACTAACAATAGTTCGGGTTGCCATAATTCCTGGAATAGCACAGGCATACCCGGTCATGAGGGGCAAGACCGACCTACCATGCAATCCCACCTTGGACATGAGACGATCCATCATAAAGGCAATCCTTGCCATATAGCCGGTGTCT
>DASCRE010000172.1:0-1562 GCA_034408645.1 Fidelibacterota bacterium
ATATGCATATTAAGATATACATTATATTTTTTAAAATAAATTGATTTTATAGTTCTACCAAAAAAGGAATATAATTATGGAACGAAGGAAATTTTTTCCAATGTAATCCTTTCAGGGATAAGAAATAAAGCCTCCGGAATCATACTCTGTTGTAACTGAGGCTATCAGGGCAGCCAGGGCAGACTCAAAGGAGGGATAAGATATCCCGTTTATTTCCCAGCTCTCTACATTAGCAGGATCAAGGCTGTCATCACTTATTGAGGAAAGTGTCGTGTATGCATCCATATAATTCTGTGATAAAAATTGGGCCTGTGTTTTCACAAGCAGAATATCATGAAAGTCAATCTCGCTAAAATATTCAAACACATAAATTGGGTCAGCAGATAGTAAGATATCTGCATATGTAATTGCAGTTGTATAGTTTCCTTGTGAAAAGGCAACAATTGACAGACCACAGTAGGCATCTGCTGACCATGTGGAGTCACTCACTCCTTTTTCAAACAGGTATTTCATTAAATCGAGGGTGTTCCCACCATCTAAAAATAATAGGCTCCATGCCTTTCCCATGGTCGCCTCTATGTTCTCAGGATCAACTGTAAGTGCCACATCAAAATTGTCTAAGGCATCCTCATGAGATCCTGCAGAGAGGTCGGCCCAACCTTCTTGGATATAATCTTCCGGTCCAGGTGGTAAAGGCTCAGGAGGGTTATCTTCAGTTGGGCAGGCTAAGAGCAACAAAAAAAATGGAAATATATACCATTTTGAATTATTTAATATATTTTCATTTAATTTCATTTTAATCATTTCAAGATTGTTATTTTAGTCGTCATCTGTTTATTCCCTGCAGATAAATGGTAAAAATAAAGTCCCGTAGGCAAATTTTGCCCGTTTTTATCTCTGCCATCCCAGCTTAGTGTAATTAGACCCGGTGCAGCTCTATGATCAGAGCTAAACACACGCTCACCTAAAATATTATAAACCGAAACCTGCACCGCATCCACCATTGGCATAAAAAACATAATACGTATAACTGAATTGAACGGATTGGGATAGCAATACATGAAATTCTGCGGGAGAACAACATTCTGGGCTGGTTTTAAGGACTGTCCAAAATAAAAATGGCTGTTTAAGGCGACTGATGCCTGAAATTTGCCATCATTATCTATAAAGGTGGGTATGGGTATGTCTTGCCCCTGCGACAGCGTGTAAAAGGAATAATAATTGCTTCCATCCGTTTCCCCTGTGAACGTCGCAACAAAAGCAATATCAGCAGAGAAATTAGATTCAATGGAATATAATGTTAATTCTGTATCGATAAAGGGTTCACCTGTGTAAGGCCTTTCATTTAGAATAAAAATTTGGTTTTCCGAATACTCTGCGTGAGGATATTGCAATAGCAATTTAGCTGAAGAGCTAATGAGCTTCCCTCCTTCATGGCTGGGAAGGGAGACTGAAAGAGACAGAGAATCAACTGCCATATTATCAGAGTCGTCTGTTAGGTCGACAATGAGCTTATATGCACCGGAGGCCGTAAAACTATAGGGCGCACTCCAAACCTGAAG
>DASCRE010000173.1:0-2404 GCA_034408645.1 Fidelibacterota bacterium
ATGTGTGCACCAAATGAAGAAGAGGATGTAGGTTTAGAGGCTTTTGGATGCCTATTGATATCAGCAGAGAGTGAATGTGATACAATGGATATTTGTATTTATATGAATTTTTCTGTATTAATGAGCGGATATTCAATGACCTTAAATAATGACGGTACTGTTATGTCAAAAATTCCTGCAGCATGTGATGGTGGTGGCTTTGCAGCAAATGAATCACAATCACAATGCGAAGTTGAAAATGGTGTTTGGGAGGAGGCAACTTCTGTTTCTGGAACTTGGATAGAGACTTCTAATATTGTGACAATTACTTTAACCTCAGATAATTCAGAAATAGATGATGATGAAATAGGAAGCTTTACTCGTTCTGGCAATAATCTCATAGCAATGGGTGTTGATTGGCTTTTTGATGATGGAGAAAGTGATTCATGTACTGGACTTGTTTATATTCCTCAGTAAAAGATAAATAAGAATATCATTACAGTCAACTTTAAAGCCCTGCATTTGTAGGGCTTTTTTATTTATCGGCAAATCTCCCAAACCATGTGATTTATCTCACATTTTCTTTCTCCTTATAAAAGGTTCTTACTTTACATAAGTAAAATGTCCTAAATTTCGGATATATTTTTTATAAAATAAGGGGGGGGAATGATTAATAAACTGATATATTTGTCGCTTCTAAGTACTTGTCTGTTTTCGCAGTACGAGTATTCCAAAGAAGATTTAAATTCAACATCTTCTTCATATGGGCAAATGGTTTGGTCTCCAACATATGAGGGTTATATTACACTACATTACTTCACAACTCAGGGCTGAGCTGGCTGAACAAATATATTCGGGCAGTTGTCCGATTTTCAAGCAGAATTACATGAAGAAGGCTACGACAAGGTTGTTATCATTGGTGTAGGTCAGTCTGTTCAACAGAACTTCAATTCAAATTTTAGTGCAAATTCAGATTTACCATTAATAAATGATCAATCACCTGATTTACCTATTCATGATGCATTTAATGGTGAGCATAGATCATTAGTTGTCATGGCTACTGATGGCGTAACAGAATTATATAGAGCCATTTTAAACTCAACTTATTTTCCATTATATGAAGACGATTTTAGAGCAGCAATTATTTCAAATTATCCAAGTTCAATGCCCGGTGATATTAATAACGATGAAATAGTAAACATTCTTGATATAGTTCAATTAGCAAATATGATATTATCAGGAGAATATACTGAAAATGCAGATTTAAATTCTGATGGAAGTGTTAATATTTTAGATATTGTTCAAATAGTAAATATTATTTTATCAAGTTAAATTATGAAATACTCTGTTTATATTCTCTTACTGTTATCCTTATCTACGGCAAATAGCAACTATTGCTTATTACCAGATATCATTGATGGGGCATCTACAAATTCTAGAGAATATTATAACATTGGTGATACCATTTCTGAAGAGGATCAATTATATCCATACAGTGTTTGTCATAGTGATGGTGATTATGAAACTGGTTCAACATTTAAATTTTCTGATTATACGGGATATATAACTCTAATTAGTATGAATGCAACATGGTGACCAGCTTGTTATGATTACATCAGTTTGATGGATGAAATAATAGAATTTATAAATGAAAATGAACATCTTAAATTTATTGTGAGTCTAGATTATGCTGAAGTTGAGCCATCGTATTATACATGTCAGGAATGGGGCGACTTATATTCTGAGCTAGGCGAATATGGGAATTCCCCACTTATTTTAAATGGAGACCCTGATCAATTAATATGGAATATGTTCGCAGGATCAACCTATTCAGCCTATGTACTGCTTGATCATAATATGGTATTAAGATATAAGTTTGATATGCCTAACCTATATGATTTTCAGTACAACTACATACCTGGACTACTGAACAATCTATATGGATGTACAGATACTACAGCATGTAATTATGACCCTGAGGCTGGAATAGATGATGGTACCTGTGAATATGGTGATATCTGTGTTGACTGTTCGGATTTTACCTCACAGTTAGATTGTATGAGTGAACCTAATTGTATGTGGATGGGGGATCATTGCATGGAATCAATTGATGATTGTATGACTTACCAAACAGAATTAGATTGCATGAGCGCTGATGGCTGTTATTGGATGGGTGACCACTGTATGGCTGGAGATAGTTGCACCGATCCTATTGCATATAATTATAATCCTATTGCGGATTTGTTAGGTCAAGATGATGGGTCATGTGAATACTCTCCATATATTAATTTTGGATGTACTTATGATACAGCATTGAATTATAATGATGAAAGTAATGTTGATGATGGAACATGTGAATATGACTTTTCTGATTTAAATGGAGATGGCAATGTAAATATATTAGATATAGTTTATATTGTTAATG
>DASCRE010000174.1:0-8917 GCA_034408645.1 Fidelibacterota bacterium
GGTTTGGGCAGCAGAACCCAGTGGGTAGATGACTTAACGTGTGAAGAGTGGGCCACAGAGCATGGAATATCCTATCCAGTAATAGATGACTCTGATCTAATATTTCGATCCCTGTTTACGGATGGCTCTGTTCCTCACCATGTGCTATTGGACCACCAGATGAGGGTGGTATTTTCGCAGTCTGGGACTATCATTCCACCAACGGGAAATGATTTCCTTAGCACCCTTGATAACGCAGTGGAAGACCTAGAGTCTTTGTTGGTGGTTCCTCATTTAAAAGACTGGGACATGGTAGGCCTACCTGTAAATGTTTCTGATGCATCACAGTCTTCCGTTTTTCCAGGTTCGGTTGAGGGGACTCTTTTCTCTTTTGGTGAAACGTATGAAAGTGAAAGTGAGTTTATCCCCGGTGAAGGATATTGGATCAATTTTCCCTATTCAGGACACACTGCACTAGATGGGGCTGAGCTGAGTAGTCTTATCATATCTCTGAATGCTGGGTGGAATATTATCAGCGGAATTTCAGAAGAAACATATATCGCAGATATCTTTGACCCTGGTCAGATTGTGGTCCCGGGATCACTGTATGGGTTCAATGGTACTTATGTCAATGCTTCTACTCTTGCTCCCGGAAAGGGATATTGGATAAATGCCTTCACATCGGGAAATATCACTATTATTCCTGGGGGTGATTCAGAAAAAATAAGATCAGTATATATAGACCACTCCCGAGAGGCAAATGTCCTCCATATCAATGACAGTAAACTTTATTTTGGTGTCTCAATTCCTGAAAGTGAACTTGTGTATTATCAGCTACCACCGACACCACCCGCTGGTGCTTTTGATGTTCGATTTGATACAAATTCGAAAATCATGAAGGATTATGGTCAGATTGAAATTTTAAATGATAAAGAATATCTGACTATTTCTGCAGAGTTTAATATATCCCAAGAAAAGCGATGGGATTGGGTTGTCATATCTCCTGAGGGTAAAGAATATATTTTGTCAGAGTATGGTTCTATTAGTTTAAGTGGACAAATCACAGATATTATTTTGAAAAAAATCCGAAGACTGCCCACTCAATATACTCTGTCACAGAATTATCCGAATCCTTTCAA
The DNA here is from genome assembly GCA_034408645.1 of Fidelibacterota bacterium. Taxonomy (GTDB): domain Bacteria; phylum Fidelibacterota; class Marinisomatia; order Marinisomatales; family AB-629-J13; genus AB-629-J13. The sequence goes on from DASCRE010000174.1 coordinate 1,119, forward strand.
TCCTAGAACGACACTGAACTATGAGATTCCGGAGCAGGGTGATGTTCGCTTAACTGTTTATGATCTATTGGGAAAAGAAATCTGGAATTTTAACCAGAGCAACTTGAGCGTCGGCTATCATTCTGTTCAATGGAATGGTATTGATAACGATGGGAGTCCACTAGCTTCAGGGTGTTATTTATATCAATTGAAGGTCTCCAGTACCTCAGCTTTCGGTTCCAAACCCGAGCAGCTATTTGTTCAGACCCGTAAAATGGTCTTATTAAAGTAATTTCTCTATTTTTTAGTTTTTCACACCCATCTCACCTTAGAAAAATATATGGAATATAATCATATGATAATTTGTCTAAATTTAGATGGGACCTATTGAGAGAAAAAATAAATAAATTAGGTACAAAATGACAGGAAATAACATAGTCACAGTATTTTTATGCACTCAGTTTATATTTGGGGCAGAATTTATTAGCTCTGATAGTGATAGTGAAAATAGTATTCAAATTCATTTTTCACAGGGGAGCATTCAATATACATTATCCGGGGATTATACCCGAATCTCTTCGGGGAAATCAGGAACCACGACAGACCTTGGGATGCCTGAGTTACCCCTCTATTCAACGATGGTTCAGGTACGGCCGGATAGGGAGTATGAAATTCATTTTACAGTCTTACAATCGTCTGTCTTGTCAGATGTAACTGTATTCCCTTTTCAGGATGAGAGTGAAACAGAAAACCCTGGAACTGTCAATCATTTGAATGATTCATTTTATTCTGGTGAAGCTTTATATCCTGAATCAATAATTTATACATCTGAACGTTTAATTATGCGGGACCTGCATGTGTTAAATATTCAGGTCATTCCTTTCCGGTTTTATCCAAGTACTAGGGAGCTAGAAATTATCGAGTCAATGGATATTACAGTTTCAGAAACTGAATCGAGAGAGTACCAAAATTCAAGTACCAGACAGCTTTCAAAAGCTTTTGAACCGCTGTATTCAAATTTTGTGGTGAACTATGAGAATCAAACAAGGGATGAAGGATATCAGAAACCGGCGATTCTGTATATTTGCGGCGGTAATTCTCAAAATAATAGCTCATTCCAACAACTGGTAAACTGGAGACATAAACGGGGATATGTTGTATATATTGCAAGTTTATCGGAGACCGGAAGCTCAACCGGAGCAATAAAAAATTATATCCAGGATGCCTATGAAACTTTTGATCCTCCTCCAGAATTTATTGGGATTTTTGGAGATGTAGGCGGAACATACAATGTACCCACCTTTGATGAATGTTGGGGTCACGATTGGGGAGGATGTGAAGGAGATTTTCCCTATACTCAACTGGATGGGAATGATTTTCTTCCTGAAGTGTTTGTAGGGCGAATTTCTGTCAGTAGTTCCTCGCACATTGCGACGATTGTAAATAAAATTACACACTATGAAAAAGCCACATACATGAGTACAATGTCTGGGTTTTATGAGAGGGCTGCATTGGTTGGTGACCCCTCTAGTTCCGGAGTATCAACCATTATAACAAATGAATATGTTGAAAATATAATGGATTCTTTTGAGGTTGAAGATGTTCGGACAAACTACGGGCAAGGTGGTTACTCTAGCTGGATGAGGGACCAGCTTGAAGAGGGGGTGCTGTATATGAACTATCGTGGATATGTCGGGGTGAGTGGGTTTGGAAGTTCTCAAATTAACAATGCCAATAATGGGCACAAACTTCCGTTTGCTACATTTTTGACGTGTGGGACGGGGGACTTTGCAGGTACCAGTATTTCTGAATCATTTTTACGAGCTGGAACTGTTTCTAATCCCAAAGGAGGCATTGCGTCAGTGGGGACAGCTACATTAAGTACACACACCATGTTCAACAACATCGTTGCCATGGGAATTTATGACGGAGTGTTCTCCCACGGGCTGGAGACCACCGGTGCATCCGTTGCGCACGGGAAACTTGTCATGTACAATACCTATCCAACCAACCCATCAGATTGGGTGAGCGCTTTTACACAGTGGAACAATCTTATGGGAGACCCTGCCACACATTTATGGACAGATACTCCAGAAACTATCCAATTAATTTTTAATGATTCCATCCCAATAGGTACCAATATTATAGATGTGAAAGTCCTCAATAATGGTATCCCTGTGGAGAATGCAATGGTCACCCTTTTGAAAGGTAATGATGAAATATTTTTGAGTGATTATTCCGATGCAGGTGGGAATGTAGATCTTCCAATTGATTCTTTTGTTTCAGAGGGAGATATGTCCATTACAGTTACCAAACGCAATTATAAACCCTACGAAGATACAATCTTTATCTACTCTACAGGTACCATAGCAAACTATGACCCCTCCCTTGAAATTGAAATAAATGAATTGACCGGAAATAACGATGGTATTTTAAACCCAGGTGAGACAGTTCATGTTCAAATTCCGATTCGAAATTATGGTCAGTTAGACATTTCCGGTGTGTACGCAGAATTATCTACCGAATCAGAGTTAGTTACCTTGATTGAGACAAGTAGTTTTTATGAGTTTACCCTTGGCACAGGAGAAACATCTTATGGAGCAGGATTTTCCTTTATACTGTCACCGTCCGCAGAGGAAATGGAAGATTTAAAACTGCGAATTTATCTCTTCGAACAAAGTAATGCTATCCTTGGTGAGGGGAGTGTAGCTATTCCGATAAGTGGGACCAAGCTCCGTGTGTCGGGATACGAGTTGCTGTCGGGGAGCGACGATACCCTTGAACCGGGAGTGGCGTCTGAAATGCGCATTACGCTGGTCAATGAGGGGTCCATCTCCACTACGGGACTCATGGGGGGACTCAATTTCTATGGCTCCGCCATCCAAATTTATGATGGGGATGGATATTGGAATCCGGTCCAAGGTGGAGCGGAACAGGTTTCCTCTGATTGGTTTACCGTCCATCCGTCAATTAATGTTATTAATGGTTCCGTGTATAATATGACATTGTGGATTCAGACAGCTGGCGGGTTTAACAGAGAATTTTCGTTTCCGGTGTATGTTGGAGAGGTGTCCGAAGGTGACCCACTGGGTCCGGATGAATATGGATACTATTTGTACGATTCAGGTGATGACAGCTATGATTTATCACCTGCATATGATTGGATTGAAATTAGCCCAAGCAGTGGAGGAAGCGGGACAAATTTAAATTTATCAGATTCAGGATACGGAAATTTTTCTAATTCAATTGAACAAGTCGATTTGCCATTTCCATTTTCATATTATGGGGTGACTTATGAGACCATAACGGTTTGTTCCAATGGGTTTATTGCCTTTGGGGAAAGTGAGCTTGAATCATTTAGAAATTATTCAATTCCGGGTGCGGGTGGCCCGTCACCCATGGTAGCGGTATTCTGGGATGACCTGACCACCACTAGTAATGGAGATGTATATATCTACGCCGACCCGGACAATGAATATTTTATTGTAGAGTGGTCAAATATGCGAACGGAAAATTATAACTCTGTCAATACTTTTGAGCTAATTCTTTACAATGAATCTGCTCCACCTTTTGGTGATGGGGTGATGAAGATGCAGTACCACACATTCAATAATACCTCATCCGGTAATTACAGTGGATACACACCGCGTCACGGTGGACACTGCACCGTTGGACTTGAAAATCATTTGGGCTCTGTAGGGCTTCAGTATACTTTCGATAATGGTTATGCCCCTGCTGCGATGGAGCTTAATGATGAAACTGCTATTCTTGTGACAACTCAACCAACTATCAATATGACGGAGGTAGCCGTTCCCATTGAGTTAGATGAAAATTGGAACCTTCTAGGTCTTCCTGCTGACGTAGATAATGGGGACTATACCTTGCTTTTTCCTGATGCAATTGAAAATACGCTATACAGTTTTGATGAAGGGTATCAATTGGTCGATGAAATGGAAATTGGAAATGGGTATTGGCTTCGATTTCCTGAATCGGATATGCATCTTATTACAGGAATAAGAGTTGATGAGTTAGCCCTTGAACTGATAGAAGGTTGGAATTTGATCAGTGGGATCTCCTTTGATATATCTTTGAATGCAGTGGTTGACCCCGGTGATATTTTGGTTCCCAATACTTTGTATGGGTTTGGCACAAATGGATATCAGGGTTCGGATGAGTTAACTCCTGGAAAAGGATATTGGTTGAGAGCCTATGAATCTGGTCCTATCTTTCTTTCAACCGGTGCTGTTGCCCGTACCGCTGAAACAAATCTGAATTTTGATGATCTCTCTTGGATAAATATCAATGGACAAAAATTATATTTTGATATCCCCGTAGCTGAAAAGGATATTTTGCAATTTAGCTTACCGCCAAAACCCCCATCTGGTGCGTTCGATGTTCGTTTTGAGGGGGACTGGAAATTGTGTAACGGTGAGTGTGTGATTGAGATTATGTCACAGGAAGATTTGCAAATTGATTACCAGTTATTTGGAGAAGAGTGGGTGCTAACAGATATAAATTCAGGTCAGGAGTTTATATTAAACCCAGAAGGGTCTAGCGTCAGTTTTACGGTTGAACCAACATCACATATGTCTCTCAGAAAAAAAGGAAGAGTGGTTCCGGAGACTTTTTCTCTGTATCCAGCGTTCCCAAATCCTTTTAATCCTGAGACCACACTACGATTTTTTGTACCAAGAGAGAGCCAGTTTATTACTCTCAATATCATCAATGTTCGTGGTCAGATGGTCAAAACATTAGTCTCAGGTGAAGTATCCTATGGGGCCCATACTATTTCATGGGATGGAACTGATTTGGATAACAAGAATGTTAGTGCTGGTATTTATTTTAGTATCCTGAGTTACGATTCGGGAACAAAAATTCAAAAAATGATAATGTTGAAATAATTGAATAATTTTAAACAAAGGAAAGTGAATATGAAAAAGACCACAAAAAATAATAATGGCTTTACTATGATCGAGATAATGGTTGTGGTTGTGATCATTGCCATTTTAGCAGCTTTTGCTGTTCCTATTTACATAAAATATGTGGAATCAGCGCGAGCATCTGAAGCAAAATCTGTAATCAGCAGTATATCTAATGGTTCGGATATGTTTTACCAAAATAGTGGAGAATGGCCAACCTCCGTTGATGAATTGGAGACTCAAGGACAGTTAGAACTGAAATTGGCGACCAAGTCAAAATGGCAATTTGAGCTTCAACTCCCTGAGATGATAAATGCAACAAGTACGGAAGAGATGGCAGGTGGTGCAGGTAAAACCATCCAGTACAATCGTCAATCTGGAAAGTATACAGGATATGGATCACCCAAAGAAGAATAATAAATGAAAATAGATGAATTGCTGAATTATGCCTTGGACAGCGGGGCATCAGATTTGCATTTAAGCGTGGGCTCCAAACCCATGGTAAGGATAAACGGAACCATGCACCCCCTAAATTTAGAGATAATGACCAAGGAATTGATGGAATCTATTCTTCCACAGGTTTTGTCTGATGAGCAGGTCTCAAAGTTTAGAAAAGAAAAGGAAATTGATTTTTCAGCTAAAATGGATGGAAAAGGGAGGTTTCGGGTTAACTTTTTTAGCCAGCTCAATGGTATAGCTGGTGTGTTTCGGACAATTCCTGACATTATTAAAAGTTTTGAAGATTTAGGGATTCCACCCATTCTAAAGGACCTATGTTTGAGAAATCGTGGTCTCATTTTACTTACAGGTCCCACTGGCTCGGGGAAAAGTACTACTCTCGCAACTATGGTGGATCACATTAATGAAAATCGGAGTTGTCACATAATAACAATTGAAGACCCGGTCGAATATTTTCACAGTTCAAACAGCAGTTTAATTAACCAGAGAGAGCTAGGGGCAAACACCCACAGCTTTAGCAATGCCCTGAGAGCTGCCCTGAGAGAAGATCCTGACGTTATTTTAGTGGGAGAAATGCGTGATTTGGAAACCACTTCGCTCTCTCTCACAGCGGCAGAGACAGGACACCTGGTCATGTCAACTCTCCACACATCCAGCGCTGTAAAAGCGATTGACCGTGTCATTGATATTTATCCCGAAGGACAAAAGACCCAGGTTCGATCTATGATGTCAGAAAGTTTGGTTGCGGTGATAGCACAGAAATTATTGCCCACAAGGGATGGAAAAGGAAGGGTTCCCGCTTGTGAGGTGATGATTGCTACCACTGCCATTAGGAATCTAATTCGTGAAGATCGAATTTATCAGATTCCATCTCTCATGCAGTCAGGGGGTGTGGAGGGAATGCAGACTTTGGACCAAGAACTCCAGCGGTTATTGTCCCAAGGTGTAATTGATCGTGCCACTGCTGAAGCTGTTGCTGATAACCCAAAACTTTTTAAGTCTAACGTTTTATGATAAAGAAGTTCAAAGTATCTCAAGGGTTTACTTTTATTGAAGTTATGTTAGCGGTGGTGATCATTACCATTACATCTATGGGACTTATGTATGGAGTAGTTCACGCACGGAGCGAACTGAGAGCGTTGGAAATTAAAGAAAGAGCAACTGAGGAATTGTCCAACTATATGGAGCACTGGAAAGGGCGCATCGCCAGCGGGAACTTAAGTACCACTGATAAATTAGGGAATTATACAGGTGAAGAAATTTACTTGATTGGCGATGAGCAGACAGATATTAAAGTTACGGCTAAATTATTTTATTCTATGGAAAAACAGGGTTCCCGATATAATGACCCAGATTATGAATCATATCATCTGAAAGTTTGGGTTCGATGGAATAATTTTTTTAACACACCGGAAAGTGCAGTCCATCACGAAATACAAAAGGAACATGAACGTATACTGGAAACCGTTATGTTGGTCTATAATGTTTAAAAAGATAAATAAATTATATCCAGGATTTACTTTATTGGAAATGGGTGCTGTTGTTGTGGTTATTAGTATTATCGGTATTGGTATCATTATGACCTCGCAGACCACCATGGGCGCATACCAAATGGATGTTATTCGACAGGATATACGTCACTATGGAAACACAGTTGTCAGGGAAATTTCAGAAAGAATCAGAACAGCAGAAAAAGTCGAGTTCAGCAGCTTATTAGGGTTTGCAAAAATTGATCTTTGGGAGGATGCCAGTCAGTCCACTCCCTCTCATATTATTCAGGCAAATGATGAAGAAGGAATTCTGATAAATAATGATCCATTGTTGGATGGAACGTTGCGTTTTCCGTCCGAAGGTGAGTCAAGAGAGAACAATCAGTTTTTAGTGAAATTGGAAAATTTTACGTCTTATCAGGAGACTGAACCGCCTAACAGGCCATCATTGAGCAAGGTCAAACGATCAATTCGCTACATAGACTTAGTACTTTCAATGGATCCAAAAGTAAACCCCAACATGAATGTGGAGAAGGAAGAGTTTCACTTTAAAAGAAATATTTTTATTGCTAACGCATACTTGGCGGAGGTCAACTGATAAAAATCCGACATTCATCGGGAGCTGTTGCACCATTAGCTATGATATTTGCCTTTGTGAGTATGCTTATTACCGTAGCATATTTGGGAAACAATTTAACAATAAATTCCCAGGAAAGATTCAGATTCGCTGAGATTACAGCTCAGTATATTGCTGAAGCTGGATTGAACAAAGAGGCAGCTGATTATCTGCCCTACCTAGAGGGAGCGGACACAACATTGGTTGGAGAAACAGGTGTAAATTTTGGTGAAGACACGCAAGGTAATTCTCTGGGTAAATATAAAAATGTATTTTGTGGTACTCAATTAGAGGAGAATTCAACCCACAAGGAGTTTTACGGACTGAGCACAGGAG
>DASCRE010000175.1:0-2099 GCA_034408645.1 Fidelibacterota bacterium
GTTCATGGGAACATTTCCCCATCCAGTCATCTGACCTTTCAGGGCAACGTTCGTGTAACTATTACCGTCATCCACAACAGTAAACGTTACAGGAAATGTGTCCGGCTCACTTGAGCCCTCTAGTGGTGTAACCTTTAATATGACAGTACTAAAGGCAGGATTTGTCAATATCAAAGATGATTCCGTTAACATATTTACATTAATCATACCCATACCAAAAGCATCCTCTAAAACACAGGAGCTCATCAGGTCAGACCAGCCAGCATTGTCCCAGTTAAAATTAATAAGGCTATTGCTATCATATGCAAGAGCTATAGCATACTCATGTTCCACAAGGTCATCAGCAGATCCGCTCAGGATCTGGGTATAGTAGCGCTCACCGCTCCATACAAGGGCAGCATCAAACGCTGGCGGTGGTGGCGCGGGGGGCGCATAGCTGTCCAATCCATCATCAAATCCGTCCGTTGCATCCGGAGAAAACCCGAAGGTCATAACATAGCTCTCATCTCCGCCTGAGTTTGCAGAGATTGATGCCGAAAAATTGGGGGCCTGTCCAAATAGGCCTGCGGTGACAAAGAATACAAAAAAGAATTTTGCATAAGGTGAAGGTGAATTCATTGTAATTCCTCCATTAATGGTTAATTATAAACTGTTATCCTAAAAAAATTTTTCGGCAATTTAAAACGTTTATATGAGAAAATATTGGTATCACATAAGACTTTTGCCATCCCCACATACCCTTCCACAAAATAGTGCAGGGGTAAATTATTTTACCCCTGCACTATGATTTATTACTCTATTTCATCAATATCATTTTCTTCATGGCGTGAAAGTCACCAGAGGTAATTGTGTAGAGATACACACCACTGGAAACGGACTCACCCTGAAGGTTCCGGCTGTCCCAGACAACTTGATGAAAACCGGCATCAATATGTCCTCGAGCCAGATCAGCAACTTTCTGTCCCATCATGTTGTACACCGAAACGGTGACATCAGAGGCCTGAGGAACCTGAAAACTGATATTGGTCACAGGGTTAAACGGATTCGGGAAGTTCTGTGATAGTCCAAATGTTTCCGGAATTTCCGCAACCTTGTTCAAGGTCATATTTGTAACACTACCCGGCACAATGATTGAACCCATTCCCTCAAGAACAAATTCATCACTTCCGGTTGACAATACCCACAGCATGTGGTCACCGGCATCCTTAACAATATTATAGTCAATCGTTAATTCTGTCGCTGAGCTCATCACATCAATGACCGCTGCATCATCAGCGATCCTGGTGTCCCCTGCAAAGCGGACATCAAACGAACCTGCAGGTGGCTTGGGCGGAAGACTGTGGCTCAGCGCCATCTCGCCTGTCACGTCCACACCAAAGTACAGCTCCATTCCGTTGATCGTCATGGTATTTGCGGTCAACTCTGCGGTAGCCCTGGGCAATGGAGCACTGGTTGACAGATAAACCATTCCGTCAGCCGATGCACGCAGCCAGTATCCACTTCCCGGTTCAAGGGAAGTTACCTCATCAGAGTATGGATAGCCGTAGAGCGTTCCACCGATAACAACACCATCGGGATCACCTATACCGGCATTGCCAGAGACAGAACCGATGAGGTTCCATCCAGCCGATAGGGAAATACCAAGGTCATCGACAGGTTCACCGCTCTGGGTATCACTTCCATCTGAGTCAAACCTGAGCCAGTATCCCTGACCGAGGTTCAGCGCCTCAACAGGGTTGTATGGATACTCATAGAGAGTACCACCAACATAACCTGAGAACAGATCACCAACGCCATTGGCATCTGTACCAACAGCGACACTGACCATGTTCCATCCAGTAGCGTGGTCAACTGTCACATCAACTGTTCCAGAACCACCGGCATTCGCACACGCGGTCTCAGATGCCTCTGAATAGATTCCATTGACAGCGTCAATTGCGTATACCCATCCACAAACAAGATCACCATCGGCAAAACCGTATATAGTGATTCCCAGGTCCGCGGTCTGGAAGCAATAGTCTGTTCCATAGTATTCAAAGCACAGCTCGAAAATGATGTCCCGTGAACCAGGTACAAACTCGGAGCTTCCGTCATTTATG
>DASCRE010000176.1:0-3091 GCA_034408645.1 Fidelibacterota bacterium
CTCACTATCGGTACAATCAGTCTCCACTGCCAGGGCAAGATATATTCCCGAGAACCCTTATTTATAGCATTCTCAATTTTTTTAGCTGCCACGTTGGAGTCCATGAGGAACCACATCTTATAGCCGATATTTTCTGTCATTTCTGTTGCGATCCATCCGGGGAGAATAGTTGTAATCGATATATTATTTTTCTCTAGCTGGTATCCCCAACTGTCGGCTAAAAATTTTACAGCAGACTTGGAGGCCGCGTACCCTCCATGTCCAACAAACCCTCTAGCACTGGCAACAGAGCTAATGATTCCTACCTTCCCTGATTGCTGTTTTTTCATAACAGGAAGAAATGGAAATATTGTATTTGTGACACCTAAAATATTTACATTTAAAATATGATTTATAGCATCTGAGTCTCCAGAAAATAGTTTATCTGCTCCGCCCACTCCTGCGTTGGCAATAACTGTGTCTATTCCATTTGTTTTCTCCAAGAAATCATTTGCTGCTTCCTTGCACCCAGATTTACTGGAGACATCCACAGCATAAGAAATGGGATTTCCTCCCAACTCCTCACAATTTTGGCTGACTCTATTTAATCTGTCCTTTCGCCTTCCAGCGATGCCAATGATAGCACCTTGCTTTGCATATACATAGGCAAGAGATTCACCAATTCCGCTGGTTGCCCCGGTGATGAATATTTTTTTTGATTTTTTATTCATCTAGTTTTTTAATTAAATGATTCCATAAATAAATGAATCCAATAATGGATAAGCTAAGAAGAAAAAGGCATTCCAAGATATTACCGAATAGCCAATGTCCTATGGCAAAGGTTAATCCGTGAATACAGAAAATACCTGCAACCCAATTGAGAAAAAATCCTTTCAAAACCGGTGTAAATGCAGATTGAACTCTTGAGGAAACTGGACTCCACCATCCACCCGGGTGCACTCTTTTATAAAAACTCAGGAGAGTTTTTTCTGGCTCAGGTTTTGTTAATAGTGTAGTGGTAATCCACACAACAATGGCTGAAGGAACAATGATCAACAGTTTATGATGTATCTGAAGTGATAGCCCCCACAAAACCGGTGCCTGGTTGAACAGGAAATATTCTTGGCCTGAAGCGAGAGTCTGCTGCCGGGCAATGAGCTCAAAAATAATTGTAATTACAATGGATGTCAGCAGCGCTGAGATCTCTGTCCAGGCATTGATGCGCCACCAGAACCATCTAAGAATCAGTACCAATCCGATTCCTGCCCCCATCGCAAAAATAAACTCCCATGCCTTGGAAATACTCTGCATATTTACCGCAACAATTGCAGAACACACCATGAGAGCTACCGTTATAATTCTGCCAACATTTACAAGATGTTTGTCAGATGCATCCTTCTTGATAAAACGGGCATAGACATCATTGATCAAATAAGAGGAACCCCAATTTAAATGAGTGTCAATTGTGGACATAAATGCAGCTAAAAATGAGACAATTAAAAGTCCCTTTAAACCTGGTCCTAGGAACTTATCCATGATAAGTGGATAACCTGCTTTTTCCCCCAGCTCCATATATTCCGGGGGGATATTCGGAAAAACTACAATGGAGACCAAAGCGACAGCGATCCAGGGCCAGACCCTCAAAGCATAGTGAGCAAAATTATACCAGAGCGTGGCAACCAGCGCATGCTTTTCATTTTTTGCTGAAGACATCCTCTGAATGATATACCCACCCCCATCTGTCCCATGGTGAGACCACCACATTACAGATATAAAGATGATGAACTTGGAAAATGGTGATTCCCAAAATGCCCTGGAAAAAAAATCTGCATTGGGAGCGGGTGGGATAAACTTCAGGGTGTGTTCGTAGTCCGGACTGGTCCGGGTCAAATCTTTGAGCTGTGCTATAAGTGAATCCATGCCACCAACATTGTCAACAGCTATCACAGCAAGAATTATGGAACCGGCCATGGCAATGAAAAATTGAACGAGATCTGTGACTACCACTCCCCAGAATCCGGACAACAGTGCATAGATTAAGGCAATAGCAACGCAGATCCAAACAGCTGTCCATCGATCTATATTTAGCATAACCGCTGCGATTGAAGCCATGGCATTTATGACCCAGCCCATGACAATAAAATTGTACAGAATAGCAAAATATCCTGCCTTAAAAAAACGGAGGATGGCTGCCGGTTTACCAGAATATCGGATCTCCAGAAGTTCATTGTCTGTGAGAACCCTTGCCCTCCTCCAGAGACGTGAAAACAGTAGGGCACCCAATAATCCTGACAAAAGCAAATTCCACCAGAACCAGTTTTGCCAAATTCCGGGGCCCCTTACAAACTCTGTTATCGCCAGTGGGGTGTCCGCAGCAAATGTTGTGGCAACCATTGATGTTCCGACGATCCACCAGGGCAAAGATCTCCCACTTAGAAAATATTCTTCGGGGCCTTTACCTGCACGCCGGGCAAAATAAATTCCTGTTCCAAGTGAAAAAATCACATAGAGCAGGATGATGGCCCAGTCAATTAATGTAATGGACATGTTCGAATCAGTACAATTTTTTCAAAGTGGTATACTGAAAATAATGGTTCAAAATCTCTTTAGAAGAATATCCGTTTAGTGCCATGGCCAGCGCGCCGATCTGACACAGTCCTACACCATGTCCCCAGCCACCACCAACAAATTGAATATGATCTTTATTCAATTTGCAAATAAAAGCAGAGCTAAATAAAAAGGATGGGTGGAGAGTTTTTCGTATATCATATTCGGTATCTAATTGAAGTGATTTTGCCGAACCGCCTTCAGTTTGATATTCTAAATTTAAATTAATTATTCGACCTGATTCTCCACGATTTAGAATATTAATATTTTTTATATATGATACTTTTTCATTTATTTTAATAGAAAAAAAGGAACAAAATTCGTTTTGAGTGAAACGGACCACCCAGCGAAAATATTTTTTGTTTTCATCTACATTTCCTAAAAATTTTGAAAGATTGTTTTCACTCAAAAATTGAGGACTACAAAATGTATTTGGACAGTGAGTAAACCAGTTTTCCCAATCAACTTTTGTATATTTATCTGGTCCATCAAAAACATTTTTTAG
>DASCRE010000177.1:0-3642 GCA_034408645.1 Fidelibacterota bacterium
CAATATTGGCATCGCCTCCATTTTGTTCCTGAAGTTTTGATTGACATTGAATTGCTTTTTTAGCTTCTTCACTATCCGGGTGAAAAATAGTTGATCCAAGATCACCCTCTATAATTGTTATTGTTCCTTTTTTTTTTAAAACTCTTTTCAATTTTACTAATGCCTGAATTGGATTTGGTATATGTTCTAAAACAAATGAAAGAAAAATATGATCAAAATATTCATCTGCGAATGGTAGATCCAATATATCGATTTGTTTAAATACTACGTTTTCAAATCGGTTAGAATCAGCATTAGTCCTTGCCTGATTTATAGATTCTGATGATATGTCTATTGAAACAAAACTTGAGTTTTTGTTTTTAGGAGCAACAATTTTTGTTTGTGCACCAATGCCGCATCCTGCTTCTAGAATTATAGAACCCTCATCCCAAACAGAATCATGATGCAATAGATCTGCAAGAGTTTCTGCCTGATTATTTAGCCGATTTGTTTCATAATCAGAATATCCATGAATATATTTATTTAAATTATCCATGTAATCAATTATGGTATAAGAAAAAAGGCCAAAAGTATGATTTGTCGATTAATTGTTATGATAAGGTTTTTAATTATTTAAATTGAGTGGCTTTATTGGAGACATTACTAAATCAGGTTCATCTTTCCAATTAACACTATTGTCATCAACATACAATTCCACTTCATTACTATCAGGATCTGAAACATAAATACTTTGGCTTACAGTGTGGTCAGACATGCCAATTATTTCGATACCTGCACTAATTAATTCTTTTCTTACTAAAGATAACTCATCAAGTGAATCTCCAATTTTAATCCCAATATGATAAAAACCTAACCTGTGTCCTTTTGGTGGTTTGGGGGCTTGGCCAACTTCGATCAGCAATAATTCATGATGCGTTCTACCACTCGACAGTGCTGTTACCTTGAAAGGTTTTTCAATAAAACCAACAATTTTAAAACCAATTAGTTCGTTATAAAACTCAAGGGACTTATTCATGTCTTCAACATAGAAAACTACATGCCCAAGGAATTGTGCTTTCATTTTTTAATATTATTATAGAATTATTAAAACTAGTTTATCAAACTACCCATCTTCCCACAAACAAAAAACCCCACCAGTGTGAGGCTATGTGGTTACCTTTATTTCAAAATTTTCCATTAAAAAATATCTCTTTTAGAAATTCCAGATTATTCTTTTTCCATTTGCAAATATGTCTCCTTTTTTGCTGTCGTCAAAAATGTAATAAACTCTGTTCCTCCAGTGCCTTCTCCTTTTTTTCCCTTTTTTGCTTGGTCAGAGATATAATGAATAGCCATTTCCAGATGTTTCTTTCTAAAAATATTTAAACCAAAGACACACTTTTCGTAGGCATTATTTAGCTCAATACTTCTATTTTTGTTAAGGTACTTGGGCAATATGGGATCTAATTCTAGTAAAGAAATAACTTTGCTATGATTTGGTGGCATATATTTTCTCATCTGAATTAAGAATGGGCCAGAATTATCACTGGGATGGGTAATGCCCAACCCAGCATCTAGGGTCTGCAGTAAGGAGCTTTGTGCGGCACTGCCACCGATAAATATCTTTGGTTCCTCACTTACCCCTTCATAAATAATTCCATCATCCGGCCAACCATTCAGAAAAGGCCTCACCCTATGATAAAAAATATCCGCTCGGCAACGTTCATACATCCTTTCTAGAGCAAGGTTAATCTTATGGATTATAGAAGCAAGATCATTAAGTGCGGTGACTACAAAATTAGGTTTATTGTGTTTAACTGCCTCTAAACAAGAAAAAAGTTTAGACACTGCGCAACCTCCTACCGATTCTACTCCCACCGTAGCTAAATAAAACCAGTCTTCATCTTTACCTCCAAAGAAATTTTGGAGTGTTTTTAAATTTTCAGGTACAATCGGACCATCAGGATCGATCCTGCGCCAGTTCGATAAAACAATGGATGCATGACTGGTGATTGGAGGCCTACCTGATCGGTGTGCTATTTCCCAAAGAGGGATTGCGAGATTCTTTGGGATAGATTTCACTGGTTCCTCACCCCAGTTTACATAGGCATTTGCAAACATGGATAATTGGCGCATAGATCTATCAAGCTCTGGGCCATTTTTTATCCCGGAAGGATTCAACTGAGGTATATTATTTAAGGCATCACGGAAATCATTATTATGAAGTAGTTCCGGCATAGCATTATTCAACTCATCCCAAGCACGGTAAGCAGGGGGCAATTCCAATAGTGGATCAGGATAGGGAAGAAATCCCCGATCGGGATGGACATAAGTTGCAATTTTTTTCATAAAATCACTTACGTTTAATTTTACCATGTGTCGGAATTATATAGCTAATATAAAACTTAATATTTTATCCCTGCGTGATTTTAAATTTTAAATTCAATAAAAAGTACCCTTCCCTGGGGTTTATCAGTGCGTATTTATATTAAGTCCTGTGAATGCCTAAAATATTTTAATTATCTTTCGGGTTATGAATCTCACGCAACTTCTTCCATTTTAAATTAGCTGTTAAGCAAATGGCCGTCGATTCAATTCAGAAACAACAAACCAAAATTGTCGGGCTTATATTATTTCTTGAATTCAACTCTTAAGTGCAACTCAATGACGAGTTGTGAAAAAAGCGGAGCCGCTGTAGGCTCCGTGCTTTTCCCACCGTCAAAAATGAGGAGCACAAATGAAACACTACAGTCAGCTCACGCTGGAACAAAGATACGGAATTTATACATTGCTTATAACAGGTCATAATCAATCGAAGATTGCCGAAGTAGTAGGCGTTCACAAATCGACCATTAATCGTGAACTTAAGCGGAATCGCGGAGGACGAGGCTATAGACCCAAACAAGCGAACGCATTTGCGGAAGACCGACATCGGGCTAAAGTTCGTTTTCGTATTGATGGCAACACCTGGGCTTTTGTCGAACAACTGCTTCGAAAGGAATGGAGCCCGGAACAAATAAGCGGTTGGATGAAGGAAAACATGGATATAGCTGTAAGTCATGAGTGGATTTATCAATACGTTCTTAAAGATAAACTGGCCGGTGGTTCTCTGTATCTTCATTTACGCTGCAAAAAGAAGAGAAAGAAGCGTTATGGATCCAATGACCGGCGGGGCAACCTGATAAACAGGGTCAGTATTGATGAACGACCTGATATCGTTGACAGAAGGAATAGAATCGGAGACTGGGAAGCGGATACAATTATTGGTAAAGCCCATAAGCAGGCCATTGTCTCTCTTACAGAAAGAAAATCCGGACTGGCTCTTGTATACAAGGTGGATAGACGAACAAAAGAGAATACAGAAGTGGCAATCAAAAGGTTGTTGAACTCCGTTTCCGACAAAGTTCATACAATCACATCCGATAATGGAAAAGAGTTTGGGAATCACGAATCTATTGCAGAGAAACTTAATTGTGACTTTTATTTTGCCCATGCGTATTCTTCCTGGGAAAGAGGGACAAATGAAAACACCAACGGTCTTATCCGTCAATACTTTCCAAAAAATAGGGACTTTAGGACCATTACGGATAAGGAGTTGATCCACGCCATGAAAAGGCTCAACAATCGTCCAAGGAAAAGATTTGGGTATAAAACACCCAATCA
>DASCRE010000178.1:0-3590 GCA_034408645.1 Fidelibacterota bacterium
GATAATATTCATATACCTGAATCCCCAGAAACACCAATCCACCCGCCATGGTTAGAGCCAGATATTTTTTTAACCCTGACTGACTTCCTTTTTCCAAAGAATTCAGAGCCATTACCATTGTAAAGCTCGTACAAATCAGCAGGAATGTGTTAAAACCAGTCAAGGGAATATTTAACATTTCTCCTGGATTTGGCCATGATGGTGCTGCCACTCTTAATGCAGCCCCACCAATCAGTAAACCGCCAAAGGATAAACCATCCATGATAATGAACAGCCACATCCCCAGTTTACCGGTTGTGGCTTTCCCAAATGGATCTTTAATTGCTAATACTTCACTCATAGACTTGTTTCCTTCTTGATTGTATTCTCAAATAATAAAAATTGAAATGAATAGGCATATCCATAGAAAATCCAAGAAATGCCAAAGTAGTCCCACAAGTTTAATAGGACGTATTTCTACTGTGCCTGTAACTCTAGTCGATCTAATGATTGCCCAGCTTAATGCAATAATAGCGGCAATTATATGCAGACCATGTACACCTGTCAGCATATAAAATACAGAACCAACAATATTTGACTGAGCTGTCATACCAGAGTCAATCAAGATTCGCCAGAGATTCAGTTGTGTTAACAGAAATACCACTCCCAATCCCAATGTTAAGCCTAACCATTGTCTCACTTTGCGACGGCTTCCTGTCACTGCATACTGCTGTCCTTTATAATAGGTCCAACTGCTAATCATTAAAATGACTGTATTAATGACACCTAATTGAAAAGCAATTGAACCCATACCAGGGTTAATCCACATGCTGGATTGTATTCGCAAAATGGAATAGCTTACAATTAACGCTACAAAGAGCATTGTGATTGAACCTAATACAACCAGCATGCCAAGGAAGGACGTAAATTCATCAGTCTTAACTTTAGTTTGTAAAACCTGGGTGCTCATTTTTCTATCTTTTAGATCTTTTTATCAATCAAGTAGGCATTGGCTCAGATTGAGCTATCCAGTCCCGGTCTTTTACTGCTGGATTACTATATTCGTGTGGACCATTATACACCGTGGGTGTTGTGGCAAAATTCCCATGAGGTATTGGTCCTTCCAATGTCCATTCAAGAGTATTCGCTTTCCATGGGTTAGCTTCAGCCTTTTCACCATTTATCATAGAATTGATAAAATTGTATGCAAAAATCAATTGACTAAAACCCAAAACCATTGCAAAAAAAGTAATACTGATATTTAAATCATTAATGGGAGCTAAAAATTCATATTCGTTTGGATCATAAAGTCTGCGGTGTTGTCCTGCATATCCCAAAACCATCATATTAAAAAAGACATAATTCAAGGGGATAAATGAAATCCAGAAATGCAGTTTCCCCAGCAGCGGATTCATCTTTTTGCCAAACATTTTTGGAAACCAAAAGTAAATGGCTGCTAAACCACCAAATAATACTGATGCAGCCATCGTATAATGAAAGTGGCCTACTACAAACATGGTATCATGGAGATAGATATCGGAGGTTACTGTGGCATTGTATAATCCAGTAAGACCACCCAAACCGAAAACCCATAGCACTGCCATGGCAAATAACATAGGAGTTTCAAAGTGAAGATTCCCGCGCCACAGCGTTCCCAGCCAATTTAAAAAGAAAATTGAAGATGGAATACTGATGAGCAGTGTCAGAAACATGAATGCCTTTCCAAGTAGCGGGCTCATTCCTGTGGTATACATATGGTGGCCCCACACAATAGAGCTTAAAACTACGATTGTACACATACAAATTGCTGTAACTCTTGCTCCAAAGGCTGGTTTCCGGGAAAATACTGATAACAGATCAGAAACAATTCCCCAGGCTGGAAGGATCAGGATATATACTTCAGGATGTCCAAAAATCCAAAATACATGCTGATAGAGTAATGGATCACCACCTTCAACTGTTGCCAGTCCACCTGCAACAAAAAACTGTGTGCCAATGGTGCGATCTAACAACAGCAGGATTAAACCAGCAGCGATAATCGGTACAAAAATTGCATTCAGGATGGATGTCAGCCATAATCCCCAAACAGACAAAGGCATCCTAAAATAGGTCATTCCCGGAGCTCTCATACGCACCACAGTAATAATATAATTTACAGCGCCCATTAAAGTAGAGGTCCCTGCCAATGTCAGAGCAAGTGTCCAAAGGGTTTGCCCCTCTCCAGCTATACCACCTACTGGTGCACTGAGGGGCGGATAGGAAGTCCATCCTCCAGCAGCTGTCCCTTCTGGAAGTAAGTAGGAAGCTAATAAAACAACGCTTGCTAAGAACATGGTCCAAAAGGAAATCATATTCAATTTAGGAAATGCCATATCCGGAGCTCCAATTTGCAGTGGAATGACAAAGTTACCGAAGGCACCTATTAACATAGGTGTGATGGCCCAGAAGATCATTATGGTTCCATGCATCGTAAAAAGTGCATTATAATGATCCGGTGTTATAACCCCCCCCTCATAAAATAAAGTCCCCAATAGCCACCAAGGCAATGGTTGGTCCGGGTAAGCTAACTGCCAACGAATCAAGAGAGCCTGAAAGCCTCCAAAAGCCAAGAAAAATAACCCCAACCATAGAAATTGTTTGGCAATAACTTTATGATCTGTCGAAAAAATGTATTTTGTCCAAAATGTTTGTTCGTGATGTTCAGACATTATTGTACCTCCTTCCAGGCCCAGGCCCATTCTTCAGGGATTTCTCGATTACCTTCATCTACTTCTTCATCCCAATCATCCCAATCATCTCCTTCATCTTCTTTAGGGGCATTATCGGCCAACCATTTTTCATAATCTTCCTGGCTTTCCACAGTTAAATATCCTTTCATTCGATAATGTGCGTTGCCACACAATTCTGCACATGCAATTTCAAAATTACCCGTTTCAGTTGCTTGAAACCACATGGTGTTCACCATACCCGGTGTGGCATCTATCTTCACTCGAAAATTGGGAAGGAAAAACGAATGAATTACATCAAATGGTGCAATTTGAATAAGAATTGGAGTATTTACAGGAACATGCATCTGGTTTTGTACTGGAACAACATCATCTTCAGTATTGAACTTTCCATCACTGCCAGGGTAGCGAAAATTCCAGGCAAACTGCTGGGGCATCACTTCCACCTTGATAACATTTTCACCTTTGGGAAAATTCCAGAAAGCTTCTTTTAAATCCCTGAAAGACATGGCTTCTATGACAACATCGATGGACAAAAAGACCAGGAGACCCATTGCTACGGTTGCCAAAACATGTTTTTTTGTATCACCTTTATCATAGACTGCCGTATGCCCAGGGCGTGCGCGGTATTTGAAAATGAAAAAGATCAGTGCCAGGATTACAATACTGAAATAAATGGTAATGACTATATCTGTATATTGAATTACGTTATCGATTCTATAGCCATCTAATGATACATCTTTTGGAGGATCAATATACCAGATCCCCCAGGCTGTCCAGGTTATACTCTGCGCTTTAGATTTTATCTTTTTTAGCCAGGATTTCATTTTATTATTAACCATTTTGTTATCTCCAAGTTTGGTGATCTATTTATAATCCAGTTAG
>DASCRE010000179.1:0-2109 GCA_034408645.1 Fidelibacterota bacterium
CAATCTGTGGGGAGCATCCAAATTGCGGGCCAGGTCCCCACGCCACCAGGTAGCTTTGCTCTTACTTCGATTCTGCCATATGTCCAATCACCTTGGTCCCTTGTAACCATACGGGCGGAAGTATAATTTGCCCCGCCATAATTTTGAAGAAGTGCCTGTATAACCAGGTGTCCATTTTCTATAAAAGAATTACTAGAATTATTGGTGTAATATTGAGCTTCTCCATTTCCCCAGCCCCAGTCACCGGTACCTATATCATAGTCCCACTTACTCTCATCAATTTCCGGTCCATCGAACTCATCCGACCATACCAAAACCCATCCTTCTTCATATCCACCACCCTCAGAGTTTTCACAGGAACCGTACAAAACAGGTTCCAGTGTAGTATTTTCATTGGGAACGGTGATATACCTGTTGGTGTACCCATAATTTGTGTTTGTACAGGGACTTCCTTCCGCTAATGATTCCAGATTCCATTCGCAGTTGCCGAATTTGAATTCGTGATATTCATCTGGATTCAGATTGAGAGTGGTTGCCCAGATAAATCCATCAACCTGAGAAAGGGTCTGAAACCAGGACCAGTTACTAAAAAAACTACCGCTGATAGTGGGAGGGCAATCCAGGTCCACAGTTTCATTTGTCATATCCACCTGGAAAGTGACATTAACACCGGATACAATAACCGGATACAGTAACATAAAAAATATGATTCTTTTAATAAAACTGATATTCATTTCAGCTATACTTTATGACTAGATATCATTGAATCTATATTATAATGAAGATATCACATACGATTATAGAATAAAAAAAAACAATAAAAGCCACATGGTATCTAATGATTTAATTAGATAGATGATTCATTGTTTTTTTTATTATATTTCTTTTCTTTTGAAAAGAGAGGAGGCAATGCATAAACTTAAAAGGGAGTAGATATTTATATGACTTAAGCACTGCCTCCCACGATCAAAAAATCTTACTTAATAAGTATCATCTTTTTCAAGGCTGTAAAGGAATCTGACTGCAGCATATAGATGTAGACCCCACTGGAGACAGGAACACCAACATGATTCATACCGTTCCACGTGACAGTATGAATTCCAGCCTTTACATGGCCTTCAACAAGCTCAATGATCTTTTGACCGGTAAGGCTGTAAATGTTTATGGACAGATCACTGTTTTCCGGGAGTGAATAACTTATGGAAGTTGTGGGGTTAAAGGGATTCGGAAAATTCTGGGACAGAGAAAATTCTGTAGGAATAGAGGATACCTTGTTCAGTGTAAAGTGATTTATGTCTCCATCTACTACAATGTTTCCAGAGCCTTTCAACTCGTATTCATTCCCTTCACTGGAGACCAAAATCCATCTCATGTTATTACCCGCATTAATACTTACAGAGTATGAGATAGAAAGGTCTTGAGTGTTATTCATTATTTCTATAGCACCGGATGTTTCTACCATTTTTCTGTCTCCAACAAAACGAACATCAAACATCCCTGTTGGAGGTTTGGGCGGTAACTGATAGCTAAGCATTTCTTCATCAGGGATTGATATACCAAAATACAGATTCCCCTCATTAAAACTGAGTATATTTGCCTTTTTTGTCAGGTCTGTGAATGAATAGAAACTTGCTCTTGCGGCACCTCCTGCGGAAACATGGACCTCACCACCACCACTTGCGTTGATCCAGTATCCCTGTCCCGGTACAAGAGTTGATGAATTCTGATAGGTCCCGCTAAAACCATATAGAGTGCCAGGTACAATAATACTCTCTGGATCATCAACTGCACTGATATCGACCGGCAGAGTAACGCCGGAAATCATATTCCAGCCTTGGCTCAGTTCAAGGGTCAAAGAGTTGATAGCATCTCCCATTAATTCATCTGAGCCTGTATCAGAAAATACCAGCCAATAGCCTGCTCCCGGTGTCAGTTCTGACTCAGGGGTGTATGTTCCGGTAAAACCATATAGGGTACCTGCCACTGATGAAGGAAAGAGGTCACCATAGGCACTGCTCTCAACCTCCAGGGGCAATCCTACCATGTTCCAGCCTTCACTGTGATCTATAGTTACACCGCCAGTTTCACATCCCTCACAAGTAAATTCTA
>DASCRE010000180.1:0-1659 GCA_034408645.1 Fidelibacterota bacterium
GAATCAGTGCCTGCCAACAACTGGAAAGCCAATTGTACTCCCGCATCCGCTCCTGATAGTTCATCCCCATGTATTGAGTAGGACATCCAGGCAATGGCAGGAGTGTTATCTATTATTTTTTTTGCTTCAGAAGAATTATCAATAGTTCTGGGATCTGAAATTTTTGAAATATTGTCTCTGATTGTATCTAATCGGCTAAAGTTTTTCTCACTGGTAATGACCAGATAAACAAGCCTTCTCCCTTCATAGGTCTTGCCGTAATCATAAAGTTTTGCATTAGAAAATACATCATCTAAATATTCAAAATAGCTGACGATGTCATCATGGCTAGCAGGTTTTGATCCCAGTGTAAATCCCCATATAGATTCGGGAGGTAAAATGTTTTTCCTATAGTCATTCATGGGGAAAAACGGCTTGTTGTAAGCACCTTTTCCCGGTTCCGGATGGACAGATATTTCTTTTCCAAAAAGGAAAATAGCGGGAACAACTATTAATAAATTTTTTAAATAATGATTCATAAAAACTCCATTTGATTTGAAAATAGAAGTAGGGAAAGTTAAAAAGGGTTAGATGTATCCTGTAAGATTGTTGATAAAATAATACTTCAGATAATAAAAATTGAAATTATTCAAAAAAATATTTATTTTAAATTGAATGTAAATTTATATTAGAACAATAATAGATGGAAACAGGTTAACTTTTGAATAAACATGATTCATAGTTTTAAGAAATTTATTAATGCATATGAAGAGAATATTAATAATCATTATATCAATTTTATTTTTGAGAATACCTTCAGTTAACAATATATATTTCTACAAGTTGCTTTGAAGTTCAGTCTCTGGTTTATATTAGCAATTATAGTCATTATTGGATATCTCCGATATAAAAAGAGACTAAAAAATATGTCTGACTAATCATGGGAAATATCCCTTCTCAAAAAAAAGTATCGGTCAATGATTTTGTGAGACGACAGATTGCCGGTTCAGGAAAAACTTATTCTCCTCTTCTCTCCTTCGAACAAATTGCAGCACATGCCTCTGAGCAATTAGACAAGGGGGACTTTAAACAGGGATATCGTGATGGTGTTATTATTGTAAACGCAGACCCAGATTATGCTGTGCAATTCAGATGCCCCTTTGTGGAAATTAATAAGGACACAAAATTAAAGGCTGAATTTGTTTGCCGTCGTGAAAATGAAGAACCATATATTCGGGTGAGAGCACTTAATGGTAACCCTTTAAAAGCTGGAAAAGTAGAATTTATCCTTTATCGCCATGATGTTTTAGTTGAAAATAATGAACACTCAACTGATACAGAATGGGAACTCATAAGCATTCACGCTCTACCAAAAGGGATTGAGGATTTGCCTATGGGTCCTATAACTATGATGAGAAATCAGCTTGAATTAAAAGGAGGAACTGCTGCATCTTATTCATCAGAGGAATGGGCATATGCAGTAAATTTTTGGCAGAAATTTGCAGCTCTTGATTCAAAAAATTTAAAATAAAACTTATTTCAGGTTATTGCTGAAATCAACTCTTTTTTGTGGAATCTTTTAATAGTTTTATTTTTTGATTAACTGAGAATTCTATGGAATCCAAATCCAATAAATCAAAACAATCATATTAATGAGAAAAGATAGAAAATCTCTTTTTA
>DASCRE010000181.1:0-2365 GCA_034408645.1 Fidelibacterota bacterium
GTCGGTTGATTCTTCACCATTGAAGATCAACACACCGGTCATAGATGCATTAAATTGAAAATCGTGGGGATTGACAGACCAGTCCGGTGGATCGGAATATAAATTATTGGAAATAAAAACTATTGAAAAGAACCAGTACCAGTACCGCGAGCTACATTTCACGCTAGGATGTCTCACCACCCATAATATCCAGGTCAAACCCTTCCTTGTAGGTACTCATGACAATGGATGTGTGGGTGCGGATGACCCCGGGCCACGCTTGGATATTACGGAGCAGTTTCTCTAATTCTGTTGAGTTACGCACTCTCACCTTTAACAGATGGCTTCCATCTCCAGTTACAGAATGACACTCCATAACAGCGGAGTTTGTTATGGCATGACTGATGATGTCTTCATAGTGTTCTGAGGATGAGCTCACCACCGCAATAAATGCGCACAGATCAAACCCCAATTCTTTCTCAGCCAGTTTTGCTGTAAATCGTTCAATGATTTTTGTATCAGCTAATTTTTTTATTCGCTCCGCAGCAGCGGGAACTGATAACCCTACAGAGTCAGCAATTTCACTAGCAGTGATACGGGAATTCTTCTGAAGAAATCCTAATATTTGAAAATCTGTATTATCTAACATGGGAAACTCTAATAAGTGAAATGTAAATTTAAAAAAATAATTTTAACAATATTGTATTTTTATCTAAAAATTATTAACTATTTGATTAGCATCAATTTCTCAACCTGTGAAAAGCTACCTGCTTCAACCTTCAGGAAATATACCCCGCTTGAAAATCCGGTTCCATTCCATTTAACGGTGTGTTGTCCCGGTTCCAGCTTTTCATCCATGAGTGTCTCTACCAATGTTCCGGTGATATCATAAATCTGTAGAGACACAGCGTGCCATGTCTCTACCATGGGCAATGTAAATTGAATCGTCGTCACCGGGTTGAACGGATTGGGAAAAGCAGGATTAATTGAAAACGCTTTTGAAAATAGAGGGGTTCCTATGGATAGGGATGGTTCTAAAATCAAAGAGATGACTCTAACAAGTTGAATTGCATTTTCAGGAAATACAGTGAACATGAGCGTATTTGCGGTTCCTTCATTTGGTACAATTCCCGAAAAATACAACTCAGTTTCTTCTCTTGAATTAATTTCCACTGATCCCGAATCAGAGAACCATCCCAGATCATCTGACAAGGTGTAAAGATAGTTTTCATTCTGCCAACCTTCATTGATTATTCGGTATTCCAAAATCACATTACCCGGAATTAATTCAAGTGTGGCTCCATCGTCCCCATCTGTAAAATCCGGTTGAACTATTGAGAAGACATGTTTGTACAGCCCTGGTATTCGCTCTGCCCTGAAGGTAGAACCATCCTGGCCTGGTAAGATCTCCCAAACAATTTCATTAGATGGTAATACTTCTACAATATAGTTAACCATTGGTGCTGAGGATGTTAATAAAGAGTTTCCGTTGGGAAGTCGATCACAGTCACTCATCATTGGGCTGCCCAATCCATCAGGCAAAATATATTCCCATATTATCTCTGCCTCCGCTATAGAATCTGAATTAATTACTGATATTTCTAACCCCCTGGATTCCAATGAATCACTCTCAAATCCATTATCATAGACCATTATATTTCTATTATCTAAAACCTTGACCGAATGTTGTCCAGATAGACCTAAGTGATTCCCAACAGCTACATCTCCACTGGGCATGGATTTTCCCATATTCCATAGGATATTTCCAGAGGGATAATCAATCTTTGTTATTCGTGATAGATGTCTTACAGAAAGATAAATAACACTATCTTCAATATCATACCACACCGCATTACTGTGTGTCCAATCATAAAAAAAATCAGTAGGATTGTTTGGAGGATTGAACATTGATTCGAATGATTCTGAAACAAAATCCTGCATATCAAAATGGTCAAACACTGACCAGGACCATACTTCATTTCCACCCCTATCCCACTCTACTATCCGATCGCCATTCCAGCGAATCGAATCAATATATGAATATTCTTCAGGGATATCAATTTCATCTGGAATAGGGACTAAGGTATCATTTACGGTCAGCGCTAATATGTTCCCATTGGGCATTGGAAATACATCATGGTGGACACCATTATTATCAACATCCCCTGGTCCCTCCCAAATAAGATTATTATGGATTCCCATTTCAAAAGCTCTCCCAGATAGATTACCAGATCTCCCATCGGCAATACCTATAAAACCACCATCAGGTAAAAAGTGTGAAAACTGTATGAGATAGGTACCCCCGTTTGACCAATCGATATTGCTATTAACAAACCAAACGGGATCTCCATGGATATCAATTGCATAAATAATCCCTTCACCCAAT
>DASCRE010000182.1:0-9285 GCA_034408645.1 Fidelibacterota bacterium
TTGCTGAAATCAACTCTTTTTTGTGGAATCTTTTAATAGTTTTATTTTTTGATTAACTGAGAATTCTATGGAATCCAAATCCAATAAATCAAAACAATCATATTAATGAGAAAAGATAGCAAATCTCTTTTTATCAATTTCCTTTTTTACATTGTCCTTTCAAATTCCTCATTATTTTGTACAAATCGTTATCCAATCGTTTTGGTTCATGGGTTTATCGGCTGGGGACCAGAAGAAATGGGAGGATATCCTTATTGGGGTGGAAATTTAGATTTTAAAAAATATTTGGAATCTTTTGGGTTTGAAGTATTTACAGTTTCTGTGGGTCCAGTATCCAGTAACTGGGAACGATCTGTTGAGACATTTTATCAGATCAAAGGTGGCCAAGTGGACTATGGGAAAAAACATTCGGATGAATGGGGAATTATTCAAAAACCTGAGGGAAAATACTATAGTGGTTTATATCCTGATTGGGACCACGATCACCCATTACATTTTATCGGGCACAGTATGGGTGGACAAACTATCCGTATGCTTGCCTACCAATTAACTCACTCTTTCCATTCCGATACGATTTTTAAAAATGTTGAAGAAAATATCCTTATGAACTTTGAACACAAGGGATGGATTAAATCCATTACTACTATTTCTGCACCACATGATGGAACAACTCTTTCGGATATAGTAAGTAAAACCATTCCATTTTTACAAAATTTTATCATTTTGGGTGCCGTAGTTGAAACTAAATTTTATGACTTTGATCTCCAGCATTGGGGATTCAATCGGAAAAAAAACGAATCATGGATCAATTATTATAAACGTATGCGAGACCATCCATCATGGAATACGAAAAATATTTGCAGTTGGGATTTGAGTGTTGAAGGCGCTAAGGAATTAAACTCATTTCTTATAGCACAACCTGATATATGTTATTTTTCTTTCACTACCAGCACCACAATTGAGAACAAAAAAACAGGGACACAAAAACCTGGTAAAAATACAAGTTTAATGCTTAGAACGAAATCCCGCCTTATTGGTTCTAAAATTATACAATTACAAGACGGAACAGCTACAGATTCTCTGTGGTTCCAAAACGATGGGGTTGTAAATACTATTTCACAAAAAGGTCCTACTACCGGAGAAAATGGTGCAGACCCCTTAGTATATTATGATTCTTCTAAATCTGTTATCCCTGGTCAATGGTATAATATGGGTAAAATAAAAATGGATCACTGGAAAATTATAGGACAGGGAAAACTTGCCGCTGAGGAAGAGGAGTTTCTTCTTACGTTATATCTAGATCATTGCAAAAGATTATGGGGTCTTCCTAATTAATCTTTCTAAAGAACGATTAAATATCTAAACTAGCTTTATTAATTCAAAATATATTTGTAATTTACAAATATGGAATGTGGCGAACTCATTAAGCAATATTTACTCAGCCTTCTAACGGTATTTAGAAAAAATATCAGAGGCAATAAATACACCCTCCAGCAAATTCTTATTTTAGCTACTATACCTGATAAAGGAACAGATATGACCTCTTTAGCAGAAAAGATAGGGGTGGATAACAGTACTGTGACACGTTTAATTGATGGTATGGTATGTCGGAGTCTAGTTGAAAAGAAAAATAGTTTTCTGGATAAACGTGTAACAATTGTTTCATTAACCAAAAAAGGCGATCAGGTTTCAGAAGAAATAGAAAATAAATTAGATATTATCGGAGAAGAAATCTTTAACCAAATTTCAATGGAACATCAGAATGATATAAAAGAAGCTCTTTTATCTTTTCATTGGGCCCTTTTGAAGTATAACAATTCTATTTAATATATGTATACTACAAATAATATTTCAAGCTCACTTTTACATTGGTACAAAAAATCAAAACGATCTATGCCATGGCGCAAGACAAAGGACCCATACAATATTTGGCTATCAGAGACCATGCTTCAGCAAACACAGGTTAAAACTGTTATACCTTATTACAATAGATGGATAGAAAATTTCCCGCACTTTGAATCGGTTGCAAAAGCACCTTCGGATTCTTTATTATTGATTTGGGAAGGCTTGGGATATTACAACCGCTGTCATAATTTCCATAAAGCAGTGAAAATAATTGTGAAAAAATATAACTCCTGCTTACCTGATAATATTGAAGATTTCATGGCTCTCCCTGGAGTGGGCATTTACACTGCGGCGGCAGTGTATTCTATTGTTTTTTCATATCCAATTCCCGTTGTGGATGGGAATGTAAGGAGAGTAATGTCACGATTACTGAGACTAAAACGTTTCACTCCTTTTAATAATAAAAAAATATTATCCACCTTAAATAAGTGTTTAGATAAGAGCCATCCTGGAAATTTTAATCAGGCATTGATGGAGCTTGGTAGTATCATCTGTATTCCAAAAACCCCAAAATGTCAAAACTGCCCTCTTAAACCATACTGTGGCGCAGCAGTTTCGGGTAACGCAGGTAGATATCCATTGGCTAAAACAAAAAAACCCTTTCCCTGGAAAAATGTAGTTGTAGGATTAATATGGGAAAACAGTTCATTTTTAATTTTAAAACGTTCTGGGTATAAACATTTAAATGATCTCTGGGAACTCCCTGGAGGGGAAGTCCTGAAAAAACAAAATCCTAAAAGTCAATTGGTAGGAATGCTAAAGAAAAAATACAACTTGGATGTATCCATTGAAAATAAAATGGGTGAAGTCTGCCACCGCTATAGCCACTTTGGAATTTCCATGTCCAGTTTTGACTGCATAATAAAAAATAGATCAAAACTAATGGTGAATCAGCCATATCGCTGGATCAAAAAACATGAAATAAACCAGTTCGCCTTTCCAAAAGCCAACCACAAAATATTTAGTTCGATGCTTGAGAATTGAGTGTTTAAAACAATAGCATCATTGATAATCTGGCCTTTGGCATCAATCATTTTTATAATTTTGGTCCCATTTTATTTTTTTATATCTGTCTTTATCCCATCTGTAAAATTGTGTTTTTTAGCATCCACATTTTGCAGGGTCATATTGCTCTTTGGAGGACAGTGGCTAAAAATAGAAGGAGAGATGCCCTCGAGTGACGGTCAACCGTATCTTTACCTATTCAATCACGGTTCCCTTTTCGATGCATTTATGTTAGTAGCTGCTATTCCTCACTACATAACAGCGGTAGGAGCAAATAAACAATTTTCTTGGCCCATCTGGGGGTGGGTTGTCAAACGATACGGCGTAATCCCTATCAAACGCAAAAAATTAAAAGAGGCAATTCACAGCTTGGACCTCGCAGAGGATGCAATCCGGAATGGGGTCTCCTTTATAATTTCGCCCGAAGGGACCAGAACTCTGACAGGAAAAATTAGTATGTTTAAAAAAGGACCATTTCATTTAGCAAAAAACACAGGGGTTACTATCATTCCTGTGGGCCTTTCGGGTGCATTCAAAGCGAAAAGCAAACCAGACTGGCGAATTAAGCCCGGGACACTCACTTTAACTTTTGGAAAGCCCATCGTCTCAAGTGATTACGAAAATTATACCTTAGATAAATTGAAAAACCAAGTACAGAAAGAAATTGGTCAACTAGTCAAATACTAAGTGGAAATCATCAAAACTTCTTGTATTAAATTGACTAGAGGAAATCTCATGATTTTCAAACCCTCCTTGTTTTACAATTTACTTATCTCTGAATAATATATTGTGTTCTATCATTCTCGTCGATTAAAGTTTATTTTTGGCCTTATTATAAAACTTACGGCCTTATTTTTTACTCTCAGACTCGTTTTTATATTCAGTTTTATAACTGGGATGACAGGCTCCTCTAGTGAGCTGGTCAGAGCTATTTGGGTCGGTTCCCGATTTGACCTGCGTTTGGCAGTCCTCATCAACATACCGATAATATTCGCCTTTCTCATACCCAGGTGGAACCCCTTGCGGAACCTATTCCTACAAAGACTGAGTCTCACTTATTTGGGGATCGCATTGTCAGCCCTATTCATTTTTTATGGATTTGATCTAGGGAATTATAGCTATCTTGGTCGCCGGATCGACATATCCACCTTACACCTATTAGAAAACCCATTGATTGCATTGGGTATGATCTGGGAATCTTATCCGATTATTTGGATTACTATGGGATTATTGTTGTGTATCACCGCTGCCTGCTTTTGGCTTCGACTTGGGTACCAACAGCTAAATATTAATCCCCAAGTGGTGAGATTCAAAGATAAAGCAATTGGTATAGTCTTGGGCGGATTGGTGGTTTTGTTTTCATACTGGGGAACATTTAGCCAATATCAATTATTATGGAGTGACGCCCATTTCAGCAAAGATCCATTTATTGTAGCCACCGCTTTGAACCCCATCCTATATTTGAATGAAACACGTACATTTGATCTAGAAGATTACAGCGCCTTAGAAACAAAAAAATATTATGATCTTATGGTCATGGAATTGGGTGTGGATTCCCCTGATTTTGAAAAATTAAACTATCGGCGTACCGTATCCAAAAAACCAAAAAAAACTCAGCCAAATATTGTCATTGTTTTTTTAGAATCCGTAGGTTTCAATCGGATGGCCAGGGCTGGGAATCCAATGAATTCAACTCCCCATTTAGATAACCTTGCCGCAAAAGGGATTTCATTTGACCGCTTTTATGTTCCCATGGTGGGAACGGCTCGATCAGTATTTAGCATGATCACTGGCATTCACGATGTGTCCAGTATAGAAACAGCATCCAGTAACCCACGAATCGTGGATCAATATTCATTGGTCAATTCCTTAGATAGTTATCAAAAACATTATATCATGGGCGGAAGTGCCAGTTGGCGAAATGTAAGGGGTCTTCTTAAGAACAACATCCCTGATATGACCATTACTGAGCAAGAAGACCTAGATTACCCCCGGCTGGATGTATGGGGGATATCCGATCATGATCTGTTTACAGCGGCTCACATTAAATTTGAATCAATGAATAAAGAGAACCCGTTTTTTTCTGTTATTCAAACGGCGACAAATCATCGGCCATATTCCATCCCTAATGGGGTTAAAGGTTTTCAGGTCTACGATGAAGATGATAAAAAACTAAATCACGCTGGCTTCAGCTCAGAGGAACAGTTTCATGCCATGCGATTGCTGGATCATGCTGTTGGATCATTTATGACTATGGCAGAATCATCTTCCTATTTTGAACACACGATATTTCTATTTTTCGGGGATCATGGGACATCGGATCCAAAGGCCAATCATATGCCCCCATCCGATTTTGAATTAAAACTAAGATCATACCAAGTACCGTTCATCATTTATGCACCGTGGAAATTTAAAGCGGGCCAAGTAAGAAATGATGTTGCCCAGTTGGTTGATCTTATGCCTACCGTATGTGGTTTGGCTGGCGTACCCTATGAGAATCGGACCTTAGGGCGGGATCTGTTAAATGGTAGAATTCCAGATGATCCTTTGGCCATGATCGTGAATAAAAAAGTGGCAGAACATCATATTGCTGTGGTGGGACAAAACTATTATTTATCGATGAATAGAAATGGTTCAAATATGAAGTTAAATGATTTGTGGAGCCAAAAACCATGGGTGGATATAAAAGAAAAATATCCTGGAATTGCAGATCGATATGCTCATCGATTAAAGGGATTTTATGAGACAGCAAAATATATGCTTTATCATAATCAAAAATAAAAATAAGGTGCTGGAGTAAATTTATTGAACAAATTAACAAATAGAGTATGTGTCCCCTGCCAAGGGGAAATGCCGCCTTTAAAAGGAAAAAAATTAAAAACACTACAGAATCATCTTGGGAATGATTGGAATGTGATTGATGAACACCACCTTGAAAAGGAGTGGGAATTAAATGATTTTCAGACCGCTCTTGATATTACAAACAGGATTGGCTCTTTAGCCGAAGAACAGGGACATCACCCCGATATATATCTTACTTGGGGAAAAGTAGGTATTAAATTGTGGACACATAAAATTGATGGGCTTCCAGATAGCGACTTTATTCTTGTGGCTAAAATTGACAGTATTATATAAAATTTAGATTAACGTGCTGTTCTTAGGTGTGAATTAGATTAAAACTTGACACACATTAACCGCATTTGTCCTATCTGCTAAATAATTAGGGACGGGATCTCTCTCAGCGCATAAATAAGTAAATCTATATCCCGCTGGTCGTTGTACACATTAATCGAATATCTTAATAAAGTTTTTCTTTTCCATTCAAAAATAGGAACTTCAATGGAATAATTTTTTAATAATGCATTTTTTATTTTAATGGGGTCATCAATATTTATCTCGATACTTGCCATTTGGCCAATCCATTCTTCCGTATTGGGACAAATATGCATTAAATCAAAATATTCATCCAATCGGCTGCGAGTTTCCCGCACTAGCCACCTACTTTTTTTTGTCAAATCGCTCCAATTATTTTTTTGTTGAAATTCAATAGCCTCTGTAACAGACAAAAATGCGCTCATATCCCGTGTCCCCTGCCACTGATTTTCCAGCAAAAAAGAAGAATCTGAAGGGTCATTACCCTCGTCTCCCCAGCTGGTGATCAGGGGAGCCATTTTATCCTGATATGTTTTTCTCACATATAAAAAAGAAGAACCCTTAGGTGCACATAGCCATTTATGACAGGCCCCTATATATACATCCGGATCCATATCTGAAATATTGATTGGGATATGACCAGGGACATGGGCTCCATCTATGATTGTGAAAATCCCACGTTCTCTTGCTCGTTGACAAATCTCGTGAATTGGAAAAATCAGTGCCGTAGAGCTAGTGATATGACTGATAAATATTACTTTTGTTTTTTTGTTAATCCCTTCACAGAAATATTCCGTGAAATCTTCATGAGTTGTGCAGGGGAGGGGTATCTCTCTTTGAATAAAACGAGCGCCGGTCTTTTTACTAATGGCTTTCCACCCTCGAATTAACGCACCATATTCATGGTCTGTTGAAAGAATTTCATCCCCCGGTTTCAAAGAAAGACAGTTTGTCATTGTTGTAAATCCTGTGGTGGGATTTGGGATAAAAATCAAATCACCGCTGTTACACCCAACAAGTTCTCCTAACCTTTTCCGCGCAATTTCTAGATGTTTATAAACTTCCTCAACCATAAACCGGACAGGCTGACGTTCAAGCTCCCTTTGCCAAAACTGATATTTTTCGAACACCGGTTTAGGACAGGCACCGAATGAGCCGTGGTTTAGAAAAGTTACATTAGGAGATAAAAGAAATGTATCCTTCACCGGATTTTGAAACCCTTATTTCGCTAATGCTCCCATGGGGTCCCATGGAGGTAATTTTACTGGTTCTTTTTTGTAAGTTCCCAGTTCTTCATCGGTTAAATATTCCTTGTGAACCACAACCTCATAATTGTATTCATCAAACCATTTATCCGTCATGATGTCGTATCCTCTATCGCTTCGTTTATTTCCCCAACTGTTTTCAACCCTCCATTTCCTTGGCTTCATTTTCGAGTTTAAATCCACACCGGTAAATAACATGGCGTGAGTCATCTGACTATCTCCATATTCCAAGCGATCCGCTTTTGTCATTGGGAAATCTGTGCCATAAAACAAATCAAAATCAAATAAATCTATATCCATTACGCCCAACTTCCGATGAAAATATTTTCCAACATCACACCCAAACCATACTGGGTTGTCATCTTTAATGGAGGCTACAGCTGCTTCCTTAAGGCGTTTAGAATCTAAATTCAAATATTTAATGTCTTCACCACCTATTACATTACCTAAATATTTAACAGTATATACTTCGTTATAGATTTTATCCGACATTGGGCAGTTGATCAAACACACATAATCATCCAAATCCAACTGCACGTGATTTAAAAAAAACCGTTTTGGTGTAAGGCCTTCAAAACGATGAAATATTTTTTTTCTATCTCTAACTTGCCATTCAAACATATCCGGTGGCGTACCTAAATGGATTGTGAGTAAGCGGTATACGATCCCCAACATATCTGTTTTTATGGAACGAAGTTCTTTCAGGGTTGCTCCTTTTTTGTTGGCATCTCTAAGTGTTTTTGAAAATTCTCTCAATTTCCGCGTAATCATTCGATTCATCCGCATGGACTTACTACTCTGAAAAGTCTCAGGCATCTCTGTTTGAGGTACAACTCCATATTTATTAATAAGATTGATAAACATGTGCCACTGCCCACCATCTTGAATGGGATTGGACACGAGATGCATCAAAAGTCTCCCGTCTCTGGGTTCATTTAGAGTTGTAATTATATTTTCGAGAAAATAGTTGGATTTTTCAAATTTATCCCAAAACATAAAATAGCTTTGGCTGAATTCAAATTTCTTGAGGTTATACTTCCTACCAAGATAGATACGAAAGAGATTAAGCCCTGCAAAACCCCAACATCTGCCACTGGATTTTTGGTTTGTCACCGGCATTTCTCCAGACACGACATCAGAAAATGTATGGTTAATTTTTCTGAATGATTCCCAGTCCATAGCAAGGTCTTCAATCTCACTTTTTAGAGCTGTGTTTCTAGCCAGCCGGAATATAGAATTTGAATTAGTTTGTATTTTAAATTTTTTTATTTGTTTTAAGGTTATATTTTGACTCATCCGTTCCTCGAATATTTTAATTTATCAGATAATTGTTTTCAGATATCTTGAACTTTGCCAATGAGGCAATTAGTTTTTCCATTCCCTCATAAACAATAGCATTAATTCCTATTTCATTTGCAGCTTTGACGTTTCCTTGATCATCATCTATAAACAGGATTTCCTCACCTGAAATCCCAATCTTTTCCATCGTTAAATTGTATATTGTTTTATCCGGTTTTCTGTACCCCACATCATAAGAGTAAATTGCACCAGTAATAAATTTATGAAAATAATATTCACTGCATGATTTCAAATATTGAATATGCCATGGATTCGTATTTGATAACAACCAAATAGGCATTGTCTCATAAAGGTTTGTCAACAAATTCACCACTCTAGTCTGTTCCCCCAACAAAAGTTTCCATCCACGCCAAAAGTCTCCCTCGGAAATTTTTTTTTCTTCGGGAAATAAATTATTTATAGCACTATAAAATTGGGGATTATCGAGTTTCCCTATTTCATATTGATAATAGATATCCCAAATAATTGATTCTTGTAGCTGATTTATAGATAATTCTGTGATATTTTCGAAGAAGTTAAGAGTTTTTTCAGGATGGATATTTATTAAAACACCGCCAATATCTAATATGATAGTTTTAATTGATAACATTTAAGATGG
>DASCRE010000183.1:0-1573 GCA_034408645.1 Fidelibacterota bacterium
TGTAGCATACCATTAATAACGTTGTGCGAGTCTGCAGCAGGTACATCCAATACAAATCTGTTAAAAGCTCCCAGAATATCAAAAATAGGGATCATACCAATGCCATTGGCAAAAAGGATAAAGAAGAAGAAAGTAAGTATCAGCGGTGTCCAGGTCATGACCCATTTTGGACCCACATTGGGCCTAACAACTGAATCTCGAATGAACTGCACAATGGCCTCAATGGCATTCATCCATCCTCGGGGTACAGATCGGCTTCCAGTTAGATAAGTACGAACAGGAACAATAATTACAACACTTAATAGGACAGCCACAATCCACAGCATCAACACATGCTTCGTTACAGAAAAGTTGACACCAAAGATGGATGGTAAATGAATGATGGGATGTGCAATATCAGAATTGGAGACATGGTGGATAATATTGCTCCCTACCTGATCCATGACACTCTCGGAACCTTTAATAGATTCAGTGGCACTCATATTCTAGTTTTTTTGTAGTGGATTTGGGAATCCCCCTGGTTTAGATAGGTCTTTTATAACAACTGCTTCCAGAGCGTGTAGGCCTAAAAAAAATCCGGCAAAGCTACATAGGAATGGAATCGGTTTAAAAGAATAAAGTTTGAAAAAAATAATTATATATAGACCATAAAAAACCATTTTTAAAACAAATCCCTTGGCCAGCGTTTTTGTGATTGAATAAGTATCTTTTTTTGCAGCCTGAATCACAAAATACATCGTAATAAAACCAGCTGAGACTGGTCCGAACCAGCCCAAAAATAATTCTAATAAATACAGTGGAAAAATCCACCCTGCAATTCCAAGAATACCGATACTTAACACGGCGCCAAATAGAAATAATTTCATTTCTCACCCCGCCATATTATTTTAGCCAGCTGATAAAATCCAGATACCAGGCCAAGGCAAAGGCCAAGCAAAACGCCATAAGGGGAGGATCCTTTTCTTGAATCAATCAGCCAGCCCAGAGCTGTACAGATAATGATTGCAGCAACTAAGGTGTAGGATGCAGATGCAGCTGGCCCAGATTGGATAATGATCTTTTGAAAATAATTTAAGGAATTTCCAAACCTGGACTCAGACCATGAATCGTGGTCTTTCATGAATTATTTTTTTCTGATTCTTTCTCTGTACTGGCCAAATCGCACTTCCCTTCAAACTGAGCCCCGTCTTCAATTAACAGTTTTCGATATACAATATCACCTTTCAACACACATTTCCTGCCCAAAACCACCTGGCCTTCCGCTACCAGATTGCCAACAACATTTCCACCAACCCGAATATCACTGCCGTTAATATTCCCAATGACAGATCCATTTTGAGCAACCCTGACCGGACCTTCTGTTTTAATATCACCATTGACTTCCCCATAAACGATAATACCCTCTCGAAGATGGACCGGACCATCTATCCGCGCATCGGAACCCACCATGGTATGTACATTCTGAAAATTGATCTTAGCCATTACTGGAAGTTAAATCTGATTCGCGATACTCTGGAAAATAGATCAACGGATCTACGGCAACGAATTCTTTCCAGACTTCGAAGTGCAGATG
>DASCRE010000184.1:0-2130 GCA_034408645.1 Fidelibacterota bacterium
CACAAAGTTTTAACAGGTAGGTATGAACAATTAAAAACTATCAGACAGTATGAAGGGCTGAGTGGTTTTTTGAAAATATCTGAAAGTGAATATGATGCATTTGGTGCAGGTCATGCTTCCACATCGATATCTGCAGCACTCGGGATTGCTGTTTCTAGAGACTATTACCAGAAAAAATACAAAGTTATTTCAGTAATTGGAGATGGGGCAATGACTGGAGGTCTTTCATTTGAAGGATTAAATAATGCAGGACTGAGGCGGAAACAGTTTTTGGTCATACTCAATGATAATGAAATGTCAATTTCACCAAATGTAGGAGCAATTAATTCTTATTTTAACAGATTGGTGACCAATCCGATATATAATCGTATAAGGGATGAAATTTGGAATTTGACAGGATCTCTTCCTTTAGGAAAAGACATCACTCGAAAATTCATTCGGAAATCGGAAGAAAGTTTGAAAAACATGCTGGTACCGGGAATATTTTTTGAGGAACTGGGTTTCAGATATTTTGGTCCTATTGATGGTCATAATTTAAATGAGGTAGTCCGCACACTGAAAAATATAAGCAATTTAAAGACACCCGCCTTGCTCCATATCCTGACTAAAAAAGGTAAGGGTATGGTTTCCATGAATGTTGAAAATCGTGAATATCATAATGACGCTGTAAAATTACACGCTGTGAAACCCAATGGGAAAAAATCGTCAAAAATTGAGAAAGTAGACTCCCATTCATCCGCTCCTATCTTTCAGGATGTGTTTGGAAAATTGTCTTGCGAAATCGCTAAGAATCGAAAAGACACAGTATGTATCACCGCTGCGATGAAAGAGGGAACAGGTTTGGTAAATTATTCGAAGGAATTCCCTGATAGATTTTTTGATGTGGGAATCGCAGAATCTCACGCGGTAACATTTGCAGCAGGATTGGCAACTGAAAAGATACGTCCCATTGTTTCTATTTACTCTACATTTCTTCAGAGGGCTTTTGATCAAATTATACACGATGTTGCTCTTCAGCACCTCCCAGTCATATTTTGTATGGATAGGGCAGGTATTGTCGGTGAGGATGGTCCCACTCATCATGGTGCATTGGATATTGCTTATTTGAAATGTATTCAGGATATGATTGTAACAGCTCCAAAAGATGGTAATGAATTCAGGCATTTACTATACACAGCGCTAGAGCAAGACGATCGACCATTTGGTATTCGTTATCCAAAATCTTCATCCATACAGTTCGATGAAAGTGGACAGGCAGAATTATTACCAATAGGAAGCTGGGAAACTCTTAAAACCGGAAAAGATATTGCTATTTTAGCTGTAGGTTCAATGGTTTATCCCGCATTAATGGCAGCCAGCCAACTGGAGCAACAAGATATTTCATGTGAAGTGGTAAATTGTCGTTTTATCAAACCGATGG
This sequence comes from Fidelibacterota bacterium, assembly GCA_034408645.1. Taxonomy (GTDB): domain Bacteria; phylum Fidelibacterota; class Marinisomatia; order Marinisomatales; family AB-629-J13; genus AB-629-J13. The sequence goes on from DASCRE010000184.1 coordinate 1,421, forward strand.
ATTTACAAATTTTAACAAATCTTGCCATGCGATTTACCTCATTTCTTGTGATAGAAGAAGGTGTGCACATGGGTGGATTTGGTGAAGGGATTTCCAGTTTTTTTTCAGGAAAGTCTGGAGATTATAATGTTCACCTTTTAGGTCTCCCAGACTCATTTGTTGATCATGGCCCAAGGGATATTTTATTGAATGATTTAGGATTGTCGGAAAATGGAATTATATCGGTTGTGAAAGAGATCATGGAAAAATTTCCTGTCAGCGTGTAATGAACTCAGCAGTTTTGGCATTATTACTATTATCACATTGCAGACCTTGTTCCTGAAAGCAGAATCGTTTTTCCATAGTAACATGATGTTGTTCGTTGTTGGTATTGTATTAATTGGGCTCATTCTTTGGTTGCTGGTAGAGGGAATGATAGCCTACAGAAAACAAAAGGTAGTTTTACAAACGGAATAAATTATGAGTGAACAATTAAATCTATTTCAGAATGCTAATGAGCAATGGAAATCAGCAGCTCGATCTTCGAAAAATAGATCCTATAATTTTGATACGGTGAGCGGTGAACCGGTAAACCTTCTATACCATCCTGAGTGTAATGAGAATGATTATTTGAAAAACCTGGGATTCCCGGGACAGTATCCCTTTACTCGGGGAATTCATCCAAATCTCTACCGGGGAAAACTATGGACCATGAGACAATTCTCAGGTTT
>DASCRE010000185.1:0-1999 GCA_034408645.1 Fidelibacterota bacterium
TGGTTGGACAAGCGATGAAGTTCAAAATGGAGCGCCAGATGCTGTAGAGTTGTGGGTAAATGGTTCAATTGTAGATGCTGTTTCCTATGAAAACACAGAAGATCCCATGACAGATTCAAATGGGGGTTCTCTTGAACAAACGAGTGGATTAAGTGAAACAAACTCTACGGGAAATAATTCAATTGGAAGGATTGGTGTTGATGAATCAGTTTGGCAAACCATGACAATTTCACCTGGGAATGCGAATAACGTCAGTGGGTCGAACGACCAATCTCTTCCCGTTGAGCTCACTTCCTTTATTGCCACACCGCAAAAAGGAGCAATAGGTTTAAGCTGGATTACCGAATCTGAGATCGATAATTTAGGTTTTCTCATTGACCGCTCCCTTGAACCAAATTCTGGTTTTAATACTGTAGCTGATTACAGGTTTGTCCCGGAACTTCAGGGACAGGGAAGCGTCACCTACCGCACGGATTATTACTACACCGATAGGGAGGTAGTTCCTGGTACAAAATATTATTATGTACTGAGCGATGTTACCGGCAATCCTGAGCACGGAGAACCGGTGACCCGGCACACAGATAAAATGGTAAGCGCCACGCCCAAGTGGCAAGATATGTCTTCAGCTCTCATCAATGGGTTTAAAACATTCAAAGCCTATCCCAACCCATTCAACCCCAAAACTGTTATTGCCTATGAACTGGAAGATGTTCGGAAACTTTCCGTCAATATTGTTAATGTATATGGCAGGCAGATAACGGAACTGTACAATGGAATTCAGGCCTCAGGTTACCATGAAGTAGTCTGGCAGCCCAAGGATATTTCAGCGGGTATTTATTTCTGTCACCTTACCAGCGGTGGAGATACCATCACAAGAAAGTTGGTATTGCTGAAATAGCGTATTAAGCTCTGAAACAAAATATACAGATTTGATTCACCAATAATCGTGATTAACAGATTGAATGGAAACATAACGCAAGTAATTAATTAAAGACAGATCGTATAGCTGCAATTTATTATGCAAAGTTTTTGTCTCACTGTGGTATCAGGATTAGATGCCTATTCCCTGTAAAAATGCAACATTTATTAAAATTTGGTCGATGTTTTTTTCTATTTACTTGTGTTATATATAGCCAATACGAACCTCCCTCAGGTTATTATAACGCTGCCAGCGGATTAACCGGTACGCCACTGAGAAATGCTGTCTATGAAATCATTAATGATCACACCTGGTATCCCTATACGTCCAGTTCAACGGATACGTGGGACATTCTCGACAGCGCAGATCAAGATCCGAACAGTTCAACTAATATTTTAGATGTGTATAAAAATGCATCCTATACAAAAAAGGGTGGTGGTAACAGTGATTATAACCGAGAACATTCCTGGCCCAAATCTTATGGATTTCAGAAACTGGAGAATTATAATTATCCGTATACAGATTGTCATGCATTATTCTTAGCCAACAGTGGATATAATTCTTCTCGAACAAATAAACCTTACGATGACGGCAGTTCGAGTAGCACGGAAAATCCTACCGATGTCAATAATAGCTGGGGGGGCGGATCCGGAACCTACCCGGGGAATTCCAATTGGACCGAGGGAGGAGCCACAACCGGTGATGGAAGCACTCCCGATTCAGGTGACAAATGGGAAACATGGACCAAACGGCAGGGAGATGTGGCCAGAGCACTTTTTTATCTTGATGTTAGGTATGCCGGAGAAGATCATGGAAATACCGGTGAACCGGAGCCTGATTTAATTCTTACAAATTCTTTGAGTCAAATGGTGTGTAGAACAGACGGTAATTACGGTTCAAATGCTAATGTTGCAAATACGGCTGACCGAAGAGCTTATATGGGATTGTTGAGCACTTTAATCCAATGGCATGCGGATGACCCTGTCGATGAAGTTGAGCAACGAAGAAACCATATTATCTACGGGTATCAAGGGAATCGAAATCCGTTTATTGACAACCCTACGTGGGTAAATTCCATAT
>DASCRE010000186.1:0-6596 GCA_034408645.1 Fidelibacterota bacterium
CTCAAGGCCAATTTATATATCAAACAAAAGAAGGCCCGCCAGCCTAAGGTGGTTAGGGAATTATGGATTGTTCTATTGATTCAGATTGTATCCAGTTAAAAAAATGTAATATTAAAAATCCTATTAATGAAGTGAACAATGCCATCATTGGTGTTTTGAATAATATGACTCTGGCAGATATTTCTGGACAGGCCAATTTAGGGTAAGATTTTAGAGACATGGAACAATCACAAAATATTTTAGAGAAACGAATTGAACAAGATTATCAATACGGTTTTATAACCGATATTGAACAGGAAAAATTGCCCCCTGGATTGAATGCAGAGGTTATCCGATATATCTCTCAGAAAAAAAATGAACCTGAGTGGCTGCTTGAATGGAGGCTCAATTCTTATAATGTATGGCAGAAAATGTCAGAGCCGACTTGGGCAAACATAAAATATCCAAAAATAGATTTTCAGGAAATCATTTATTATGCGGCTCCTAAAAAGAAAAAAGAACTCAAAAGTTTGGATGAAGTAGATCCACAGCTTTTGGAAACATATAATAAACTTGGCATCCCTCTGGAAGAACAAAAAATGCTGGCAGGGGTTGCTGTTGATGCTGTATTTGATAGCGTTTCGGTTACAACTACCTTTAAGAAAGAACTATCATCCCATGGAATTATTTTTTGTTCCTTTTCAGAAGCAGTTCAATCACATCCTGAATTGATCAGGAAATATTTGGGAAGTGTTGTCCCTCATACTGATAATTTTTTTGCAGCGCTTAACTCTGCGGTGTTTAGTGATGGATCTTTTGTATATATACCGAAAGGAGTACGTTGTCCAATGGAACTGTCCACTTATTTCAGGATTAATGCAGCAAATACAGGACAATTTGAACGAACCTTAATCATTGCTGATGAAGGCAGTCAGGTAAGTTATCTGGAGGGATGTACCGCTCCAATGCGAGATGAAAATCAGCTTCATGCAGCTGTTGTTGAACTTGTGGCTCATAGAGATGCACAGATAAAATATTCCACCGTTCAAAATTGGTATCCTGGAGATGAAAACGGTAGGGGTGGAATTTATAATTTTGTAACAAAAAGAGGAATTTGTTTGGAAGAGAACTCAAAGATCTCCTGGACTCAAGTAGAAACGGGGTCAGCAATCACTTGGAAATATCCAAGTGTTATTTTAAAAGGAAACGGTTCCACTGGAGAATTTTATTCTGTAGCAATGACAAATAATTATCAACAGGCGGACACAGGAACAAAAATGATTCACTTGGGAAAAAATACATCAAGTACCATTATTTCAAAGGGGATCTCTGCTGGTAAGAGCCAAAATACATATAGGGGTGAAGTAAAAATTATGAAAAATGCTGAATATTCTAGGAATTACTCACAGTGTGATTCGTTATTGATTGGAAGCGAATGTGGAGCTCATACTTTTCCTTTTATTGATGTCCGAAACCCCACAGCACACATGGAACATGAAGCAACTACCTCAAACATCGATGAAGATCAAATATTTTATTGTAATCAACGAGGAATTTCTGAAGAAAATGCTGTATCTCTAATTGTTAATGGATTTTGCAAGGATATTTTTGCAAAACTTCCCATGGAATTTGCTGTGGAGGCAAATAAGCTTATGGAAGTGAGTCTTGAGGGAAGTGTCGGATAAATGTTGTAAAAAAACAGGATATTATGTTAAAAATAAAAGAATTAAAATGCTCAATCGGTGATAAGGAGATTTTACGGGGAATTAATTTAGATGTAAAACCGGGAGAGGTTCATGCAATTATGGGGAGGAATGGATCAGGAAAAAGTACTTTGGCTAACGTTATAACAGGGAAAGAGACTGCCCAAATAACCAATGGATCCATCATTTATAATAATGAGGATTTGAATGAAAAAACCCCAGAGGAGCGATCTTTGCGAGGTATTTTTCTTTCTTTTCAATATCCAGTAGCTATCCCTGGTGTAAATATCACATATTTTTTGAAGGAAGCAGTAAATGCAAAAAGGAGATATTTAGGTAAGGATGAATTAGACGCTGCCACCTTTTTGAGACAGATAAAAGAAAAACTCAAGTTGGTCGATTTGGACTCTTCTTTCATCAAAAGGGCGATAAATGACGGATTTTCTGGAGGGGAAAAAAAACGAAATGAGATTCTTCAACTCCTTATGCTTGAACCAAATTTAGCCATTCTTGATGAAACTGATTCGGGTCTGGATATTGATGCATTAAATACTATCGCTCATGGCATTACAACTGCTAAATCGCCTGAACGATCCTTTATCATTATCACTCATTATCCCCGATTGCTCAATTATGTAAAACCAGATAAGGTTCATATTCTTTTGAAGGGAAGGATTGTGAAGTCTGGGGGACCTGAGCTAGCCCAGATTCTTGAAGAGAAAGGATATGGTTGGGTATAACCATGAGTCTATCCCACTTTCAAACTGAATTTGATAAAATGATAAACCGGGAGTACTCTTCACCTGAGGTCAATCCCCTGAGGAAAGATGCTTTTTTAAAATTGCTTGATATAGGGTTTCCAACTCAGAAATGGGAGGATTGGCGATTTACTAATTTATCTTACTTGAAAAATAAATCGTTTCGGATTTCGGATAGCCAAGATGTACCACCTTCGGTTTTAGATGTTTCTCCCTATGAAATCGATGATATCGATACAATTATAATTTATAATGGACACTATCAAGAAAATCTTTCTTCTGTACCAGAGGGTGTTCAACTCATAAGTGGAATAGAATATTTTGAGAAACAGAATGGTAAAATTGAATTTAAAGAGCATACACCTTTTGATTTATTAAATACTGCATTTATGGATATTTCAATGTGTATTATAGTAGAACCAAACATGATTGTGGAGACACCTGTTCGGATACTATTTATTTCGGATGGAGAGAGCAGTATTATGGTTAATCCTAGAGTATACTTAGACATGAAAGAATCTACTAAGTTGACATTTATCGAACATCATGTGGGTGATGCATTTTCTTTTTTTCAAAATGAATCTATTTTTCTATCATTAGGACCAAACTCCATTGTTGATCATATTCGCATTCAATCCAATTCAAGCGGAACGTTTAACATGGCAAATCTTCAAGTGAATCAGGGAACTGATAGTCACTATTCATTTTTTCAGTTTGCTGTTGGCGGTCAACTTGGAAGAACAAATATTCATTGTGAATTAGAAGGAAAAGGATCTGAATGTGATCTAAATGGATTGGCTTTATTGACCAGTGCTAAGCATTTAGATGATAATATACGGGTAAACCATATCGCCCCAAATTGTCGAAGCAACCAATCATTTAAATCCATTCTAAAGGATGAATCCAGCGGAGTATTTAATAGTAGAACCATTGTCCAAGAGGGAGCTCAAAAGAGTGATGCAAAACAGTCCAATAAAAACTTACTTTTATCCAAAAAAGCTGTAATGAACTCAAACCCTCAGTTGGAGATTAATTCGGATGATGTAAAATGTGCTCATGCCTCTGCAACAGGTGAGTTGGATGAAAAAGCCATTTTTTATCTTCGTTCAAGAGGATTAGATATTGAATCATCTAAAAAGATGATTGTCAGAGGATTTGCATTGGAGTTATTAGAAAAAATAAAAGATAAGAATATATTAGATTATCTCATGAATTCTCTTCAATCGTGGCTGAAACTATGACGGTTTCTGAAAAACTTGATGAATTTAAAGATGTATTTGATCTGTTTGATAACTCCAAAGATAAATATATTCAACTCATAGATATGGGGAGAAAATCTCCGGAGCTTTTTCCAGAAGAGAAAAATGACATCAATAAAATTTACGGATGCACTTCACAGGCTTGGGTTGTAATTGGACAATATGAAAATGGAACCTATTTTTTTCGAACTGATTCAGATGCTCAAATTGTAAAAGGATTATTGAGCATAATATCAAATATTTGTGATGGGGAATCACTAGATGCAATTCATTCCATAGACGGAAGTGAGATTCTTAATGTTGTGGGGTTGAACGGAGCAATCTCAAGCCAAAGAATCAATGGATTCAGTTTGGCAATGAATAAGATAAAAAAGGACATTGTATGTTTGGAAATGAAGAAGTCAGATTGACACGGGATGTTGAGGCAAACCATGTCCCATCTGGTGATAAACTTACCTTAAAAAAAGGTGATTTAGTTCAAATAACACAGGCTCTGGGAGGAAGTTATACTGTATTGATCCAGGGAAATATGGCGCAAATAGATTCATCAAATGCTGATGCATTGGGTAAAAAAAAGGAAAAATCGTCCGACGATGTTTTAAGAGAGGAGCAACCCTTTAATGAACAATTAGTGTGGGATCAACTCAAAACCTGTTATGATCCGGAAATCCCGGTAAACATTGTAGATTTGGGATTGATTTATGATTGTCGTGTGTGGGAATTGGAAAACGAAGCTCATCGAGTTAATATCAAAATGACATTGACAGCACCGGGATGCGGAATGGGTCCTGTGATAGCTGATGATGTAAAGCGGAAGGTTGAAGCAATTCCCAGTGTTGAGGTTGCTGATGTTGAACTGGTGTGGGAGCCGCAATGGAATATGGATATGGTATCAGAATCTGCCAAGCTACAAATGGGAATACTTTAATGAATATTATGTCAGAAGAGGTACGGAACCTTTTTCCTATTTTTCGTTCTGACCATCATCAAAATCTGGTATATTTAGATAATGCGTCTACAACCCAAAAACCAGACTCAGTTCTTAACTCAATTCAAAAATACTATACAGAGAACAATGCCAACGTACATCGAGGTTTGTACACACTGGCGCATAAATCCACAGAAGCATATGAGGCTTGCCGCGGAAAAATAGCCGATTTTATTTCGGTTGAAGATTCAACCTCTATTATTTTCACAAAGGGAACTACAGAAGCTATAAATCTGGTAGCTTCAGCATGGGGAGATCCAAATCTGAATGAAGGAGATGAAATCCTTATTTCAGAAATGGAACATCATTCAAATATTGTTCCTTGGCAATTATTAGCAAAAAGAAAAAAATCAGAATTAAGAGCAATCCCGTTGACAGTAGATCATAAGCTGGACCTTGATTCATTGGATTCTCTTTTGACGGAAAGGACAAAAATAGTGGCCTTGGCTCATCAATCCAATGTTACCGGAGTTGTCAACCCAATTACAGCCATTGCGAAGAAATTACAAAATACAAATGCAGTGTTCCTTGTTGATGGCGCTCAGTCAGTTGCTCATCTCCCAATTGATATTAATACTCTTGGATGTGATTTTTTCACTTTTTCTGGGCACAAGATGTATGGACCAACAGGTGTCGGTGTTTTGTATGCTAAGGAAAATGTATTGGACAAAATGGAACCATATCAAGGTGGTGGCGAAATGATAGACAAAGTCACGCTTCAAGAGTCAACCTGGAACGAACCACCATGGAAATTTGAAGCGGGGACTCCAAATATTGCACAGGTTGTGGGACTTGGTTCATCCGTTGATTTTATAAATGAAATAGGATTGTACAATATAGAAAAAAACTTAACTCAATTAACTCAATTTGCGCTAGAGAAAATGAATGAAATGTCCGGAATTCATTTATTTCATTCAGGAAACCCCAGTGAAAATGTGATTAGTTTTACTGTAGAAGGAATTCACCCTCAGGATTTAGCTATGTTTATGAACGAAGATGATATTGCCTTTCGTGTGGGGCACCACTGCGCACAACCATTAATGAAACATTTTGGAGTATCTGCAACTGCAAGGATAAGTTTTGCAGTCTATAATACACAAGAAGATATAAAAATATTTATTCAATCATTGAAGAATACCATAGAAATTTTAGGGAAAACCCCCAAGGAGAAACCTGTTATAAAGACAAAAATTGTTTCGAAAGTGAGCTCATGAGCGATCGAGTTTCCTGGGAGAATTATTTTATGAATATTGCCCGGGAAGTAGCTACCCGTTCAACCTGTGATAGAAAACATGTGGGTGCAGTTATTGTTCGCGGTAAAACTATTTTATCGACAGGATATAATGGAAGTGTTAGAGGAATGCAACATTGCGATGAAATTGGGCACGAGATGGAAAACGGTCACTGTGTCCGAACAATCCATGCAGAGGCGAACGCTGTGGTACAGGCAGCCAGGAATGGAGTTCGAATTGATGAGGCGGAGATATATGTCACCGCATCTCCCTGTTATGATTGTTTTAAAATGATTGCCAATGCCGGTATCTCTTCAATCTACTATGGTGAATTTTATCGTGATACCCGTATAACCTCACTGGCAGAGCAGATAGGAGTAGAACTGATCAATCTTTCTGAAATTGATTGACATAGTTGGTTCATCCTTTAATAAGGGATTGATGATTCTATTCCCAAAGATATAGTATAATGCATTTCACCCATGCAATTGTTTGCCCACCTTGTAATAATTTTATTTATGGTATCACAACTGCATCTTTAGGAAAACCAAACTATTTAAATGCACTTGTCCAACACAAAGAATATGTAGAACTATTGAAAAAAATGGGATTGGATATAACTGTACTTTCACCTGATGATGATTATCCTGATTCCACTTTTGTTGAAGACACAGCAG
>DASCRE010000187.1:0-7164 GCA_034408645.1 Fidelibacterota bacterium
TGATGCTAGCCTCATACTCACCTATGTTCATACTTGTTGCGTTCAGGGTAACCTGAACCTCATCATTACCACCGGGAGGAAGGGCACCCGCTGTGGGTGTCTCAGATAACCAGCTCTGGGAGGATGGACCAAGAACAAAAAGACCATTTCCGATATCACTGATATAAATAAACCCATTGTCAGAGTATGGATAGACTCCCCAGGCACCCACAAATCCACCATCGCCTGGATAGGTATCATACTGATAGGCAACACTGGGATTTGTTGGATCAGTAATGTCCAACATAACCATTCCATCTGCATATGCAGATATATACGCATAGTTACCTTTTACAAAAACATTGTGAGGGATATGGTTCGGGTTTGTCACGTAGGTATTTACCAAGTTCACATTGTCCAGGTCAGACACATCATAAATACTAACAGCACCACCCACGATTTCGTCCGTGGTGAGAGCATACTGGCTGTCCTCAGTCAGCCACACGTTATGAGTGAAGTTACCGGTTGTGCTGAAGGAAGCAAGGGTAAAAGTGTTGGACTTGTCCGTGACATCCACAACATGGACCTTCCCATCCCATATGCAGGCACACCATGCTATATTGTCCCTTACGAACACATCATGAATATAATGGTTTGACCATGAACCAACTACAACAGGATTTACCGGATCGGCAAGGTCAAGAATGTGGAGACCTCCACCGGCCTGGCTACTGCCTACGACATAGGCAAATCCAAACTCATCAATATAAATATCATGAGCATTTCCAAAAGATGTGTGGGTTCCCACCAGCTGTGGATTCATGGGGTCTTCTAGGTCAACGATCTGTACTCCCCCACCACCCTCTGTGACCAGATATGCATAGTGGCTCCACGTTTTCATATCCCGCCATACGCTGCCCGGACCTGCGATAAAACCAACCTCAGTTGGATTTGTAGGGTCAGTGGACACATCCACAAAGGACACACCAGAGAATGTCCCAACAATGGCCAGCTCTGTTCCATCTGGAGAAGAATATCCCCAAACATCTGATAAATCCTGAGAATAACTTTTTTCTCCCAGGGGACACATCACAATTTCCGGAGCCAATAGCTCACACTCTCCCCCAAGATACTCATGAGAGACCTGATAATAGACAGTGTCAGGACCAGTGTTTGAGAGGGTCAACTCTTCCGTATCACTGCCTCCAGTATACAGAATGGTTGATATCTCACTTGGGCTCACCTCTAAACCCTGTGAAAAACCCAATGAAAAAATAATCAAAGTGATTGAAAATTTATTTAACAGGTCCATTTTAGCCTCCTAAAGCATTAAAGAACAATAAAGATAAGGTGGCAATATACTGAAATGTTATAAAATTAGGAAATATTGATTGCTACATTTAATTGATATCCCGAAGGACTTGATCTATTGTATATATAATAAACCGAAAACTAGTCTGTCGTTTTCTCTCAACTTATAAAAATACCGAATCTGAAATAAATACAGAAGATTATTTTAATAAGATCAGCTATTAAGCTGCTTAGATTTTCCACAGTTAATGTTAAAAAATGAATTCTGGCTCAGCAAATAAGCTTTGTTCAAACACAGTGTGAAAAATTATTAGGCTGGTATAAACCAGCCTAATAAAAAGAGCAACATTAGTTATATGTCATATTATTTTTTTTACTTAATAATGATCATCTTTCTGGTAGAGGTAAACTGCGGAGTGGTTAGCTCGTAAATGTACACACCGCTCCCCACCGCTTTACCTGAGTCTGTTGTACCATTCCATTTAATCGAATAAGTTCCAGAAACTTTAGTTTCATTGAGAAGGGTTCTCACCTTTCTCCCAAGAATGTCATACACTGTAAGTAAAACATGGGTTTGCTCTGGAAGTTTATAGTGAATAGATGTTACAGGATTAAATGGATTGGGGACATTCTGCAGTAACGCAAACTCATCGGGAATATTTCTAAATGTGAGATCTATTTTTTGCAGTTCCATATTATCGGTAAACCGGACATCAACAGAGCCAGATTCATATTCACCGTAAAAAAATGTCAACAATTCTCCTGCTTCAGCTCCATCTATTGTCTGGGTAGTCAAATCATCTCCATATATAGCTCCTGTCTGGAGATAACCACCCTCCAACACTTTCATCTCTCCAATAAGGATTCCACTTTCTGTGTAAACACCTACATAAGATCCCCCGGTCACTCCTATGTCTTCAAAGGATACAGTCCCATTGATAAACATAAATCGGTTTGTAGCTATTATGTCAGGATTTTTCCTGACATCAACTGCCTTTGCCAATACTCCAGATGGCTCTGGATAAGTAAAGTCAATTACATCGTCCAAGACCTTTACCCAGTAACCGAACCCATTGCTCAGCTCGGTCAATGTATTGAGAAAAGGAAACCCTGTAGGATCGAAAAATACAGCACCATCTTCGGTAAATCCAGTGACATAAACCAGGTTGTCGGAAATGATAATCTCATTAAACGCATCATCCGGTGACATAGGATCATGGAGCCAATACCCGATAAGGTTCCAATTGGAGCTCAGGTCAATGGAGAGGTCTGCAGGGATGGGTAGTCCCTCCTGCTCCAGAAGTTGAGATTCTGTTATTTTTAACCAATATCCAGCACCCGCTTTAATTTCTGTTAAGGTATTTAAAAACGACGGTCCGTTTGGATCAAAGAAAATAGATCCATCATCATTAAACCCGGTTACATAGGCCAACTGATCATCCGATATTAAACTCTGAAATACATCTTGAGGGTTGTTCTCCTCCATCGCAATATCAAATGAAATAAGATTCCAGTTTTCCATCAGGTCGATCTCATCGGTAAATGTTGTGGGAAAATCAAACACGACACTGGGATCATTCCAGGGAGACATAGGTGCACCATTGTTATTAAACCAGCCGCTGAATGATTCTGGATATATGAGATAGGTATCCTCTAAATCAACATAAATAACCAGAAAAAAGTTTTCACCATCATTCATTCCCTCATCCACGTTCGGAGTTAAGGGATCATCACCGTAAATAGCAAGGTTAATATATGACTGTCCCTCAAATATGGTTAATTGCTGGGCACCGGCACAGTTTCCCTCTTCGTCAAAAGCGGCGATCCAATCACTTCCGGTTGGAGGAGAACCATCGATCATTGCAGTGCCCTGAAAGATACCGGAAAGAGGTGTAGGAGTAAACTCAAATCCATAGGGAATCTCCGGTCCCGGTTCACCACCAGATGGTGTCACAAAGATTTTCAAAACAGTGAACGCAGGATTATTCACCAAAAAACTATTTTCCTGTGTCATATCAATATTAACCATGGTCCCGCCAAATGCATCCTGCAGTTGAAATGTGGCTAAATCATTCCACCCATTATTATCCCAGCTCAGTAGGATATCATTTGAGGGTGGGAACTGAAGTTGAATTTCCCACTCATGCTCAACCAAATCATTAGCGGATCCGTGAACCACCTGAGTGTAAAACCTTTCCCCATTCCACCCTAGAGCAGCATCAAAAGACGGTGGTGGTGGAGCTGGCGGAGCAAATTGATCCACGCCTGGGTCAAACCCATCAGTTGCGTTTGGTGAAAATCCAATTGCCAGATCATAGTCTGCGGTACCTCCGGAGGCATTGATGGTTACTGCGAAATCGGGGTCACCACCTATGGATCCAAATGGTGACTCAAATGCACCCATGTCCGGTGCTGTACCATTGTACGCTTCCGATGGAATTTCAAGGGTATCCTCCTCAAACACAAGAAAAGCCGTCCCGGCATCCACACAGGGGGAGCCTTCTGTCAGCAAATGAGGGTTGGGACCATCTCCAATAAATAACGGGTCTGAACTTATGTTCCCTTCCGCCCAAACATAGCCTGATAGATCATCTAAGACATTAATTCCTTCTTCACCATCCTGAAAATCAGAATAAAATATGGCCGCACTGCCACCCATATCATTCCAGGAAGTTAGTGCCAACTGTTCATTAGAGTTTCCCCACAAAATTGAATTAACAAGCCCGGCAGAGCCTCCACCTCCAACTGTAAGTCCCGCACCGTAGGCTGCTTCATTATCAATAAAATTGCAATTGATAAAACCCACGTCAGAGCCACTCCAAACTGATAATCCACCGGAGTTTGCTCCGGAGCCATCTAAGTTAGCAATATTATTTGCAATATTGACTTCATATAGTACACCAGAACAACCATTGGAAAATCCCCCACCGGCTGCATATTGCTGAGCTTGATTACCAATTATTGTAGAATTAAATATCTCGAATTCTATATCACCATTTATCCGGCAACCAACATTACGCCCTCCAGAATTTTCTATAAACTGTGATTCTATGATACTTACGTCAAACCCCACTCCTCCAGCACGTAAACCACAACCATCATCAATACATTCGTTGTTGGAAAATTCTGTATTTTCCACATCCAAAAAAATCTCTGCTGTTGTATCATCGGAAAAAAACGAAAGCCCTCCACCATCATCATAGGCATAATTCTCCTTAATGATTGAATTCCTTAAAATAAGTGTTGACTGACCAGAGAATATTCCTCCTCCATCACTTCCTGCTGAATTATTGGATATAATTAAATCTCGGAGACGAATGTGAGAATACTCAAGAAAGACTCCACCTCCAATGTTTTCAGCGTATCCGTTTTGAATGGTAAACCCTTTCAGCGTAGCAGGCTGACCTACATTGTTAAACTCAATGACCCTCCCACCATTACCATCCAGGATGGTAACTGAGGGACCTGCTTGTCCATTGATAACAAGGTTTTTATTCTCTACAAAAATGTTCTCAAAATATGTTCCGGGATAAACATGGATTGTGTCCTGTACTCCGGCCATATCCACTGCTTTTTGTACAGTTGCAAATGGACCCTGGTTTGAACCATCCCCTGTTTCATCTGAACCATCCATCGATACATGCCAGTGAGGGCCAGAAAACTCTTCACCTTCTTCTCCGGATGGAGTTACAAATATTTTTAATACGGTGAAAGATGGATTATCCACTAAATAACTATCTTGCTGAGTCATATCAACATTGATCATTGATCCACCAAAGGCATCCTGAAGAACAAATGTACCCAAGTCAGAGGAAATATTATTCCACACCAAGGTGATCTGGTTTGAAGGGGAAAACTGTAGTTGAATCTCCCACTCATGTTGCACAAGATCATCTGAGGAACCATGAACGACCTGAGTGTAGTACCGTTCACCATTCCAACCCAAGGCAACATCAAATGAAGGCGGTGGTGGTGCTGGAGGTGCATATTGGTCTAGACCGGGGTCAAATCCATCTGTGGCATCGGGGGAGAATCCAAAATCCATGTTATAGCTAATGTCTCCATCAAATGCACTAATCTGGGCAATAAAATCCGGGTCTCCTGATGGCGGTGGCGGAGGAGATTCACCGGAAGGAGTCACTTTTAATTTTAACAGGTTTAACGCAGGATTTGTCAGCTCAAGCGTTCCCTCTTCTGTCATATCTACATTGACCATGGCACCACCAAAGGCATCCTGAAGAACAAATGTACCCAAACTCTCAAGCTCAGAAGAGTTCCAGCTCAAGACGATTACGTTGGACGATGGAAACTGCAGCTGAACATCCCACTCGTGCTCCACCAGATCATTAATCGAGCCATTGACTATTTGGGTATAAAAACGTTCGCTGTTCCAAGCTAAAGCCGCATCAAATGAAGGTGGTGGCGGTGCTGGCGGTGCAAATTGATCCACGCCTGCATCGTATCCATCTGTAGCATCCGGAGAAAAACCAAAAGTCAAATCATAATTTACTCCTCCTGACTCAGCTATCATGGTCACCGCAAAATCTGGGTCGCCACCGGGGGGCGGCTCTCCCTCACATGCTGTACACGAGCCAAAACAGACTCCATCAAGAACCAAGTCCATGTCCAACACCTGGACAAAACGATTCCCATAGTCCCCAATATTACATTCTTCTGGAACTAACTCTTCACTACCCCATGAACTACCATTGATGAATTTGTATTCGTGGTAACTGTCGGTTTCCAATTCAAAAAGTAGGCTATAGATGCCGTCATTATCATCGTCTTGCATCTCACTGGTTTCTGGATCCCAGTTATTAAAAGTACCAGCGATATGAACGCCATCTTCTGATATGTTCTGTTCAACCATGTCCACCTGAAACATAACAACAACTGTTTCACCAGAGCCTCCCTGGTATGGAACGGTAAAGCCCGTATCACCTGCAATATTTCCATCGCTGTCAACCATCACTAGCGGATTAGAAATAAATCCCGCCAACTCTGGCAGCCAGATTCCCCACTCGGATCCATCATTCTCAATGGCGCCCCATTCATATGAACCTGATTCAAGAGGCAGTGTCAAAGTCCATGTACCTGAACCATCATGTTCCATATCCACATTTATCCAGTCTGTCATTTGTCCCTTCAGCTCAACATCCTGGTAATCATTACCATCATCCACAACTGAAAAAGTAACTTCAGTTAATTCCGGAGGTTGAGAGGAACCACTAGGTGTGACCAAAAGTTTAAGAGTAGTAAATGCCGGATTATCCACTGTATAACTATCCTCCTGGGTCATATCCACGTTGACCATTGCTCCTCCAAAGGCATCCTGTAGATAAAAAGTACCGAGATCACTGGAAACATTGTTCCAGACCAAGGTAATCTCATTGGACACCGGAAACTGCAACTGAATCTCCCACTCATGCTCAACCAGATCATCCGCTGATCCGTTCACGATCTGTGTATAAAATCGCTCACCATTCCAGGAAAGAGCAGCATCAAATGCCGGTGGTGGTGGCGCGGGAGGTGCATATTGGTCCATACCGGGATCATAACCATCTGTAGCATCCGGTGAAAAACCAAAGGCCATGCCATAGTCTACATCCCCGGCAAATGCTCCAATCTGGGCAATAAAATTTGGGTCTCCACCAGGTGGCGGTGGCTCCTCTTCACACTCAATACAGCTCATCCAGCACACGACATCCAAAACTATATCTTCCGTTCCAACAACCAAACCATAGTTGGCATACTCGTCATCCGGAAAATAGTCACACTCAGATCCGGCAGGCGCGTTACCAATAAGTCCGTTCCAACCGTTAACCGTGAACAGGTATTCCCAGACACCCTCACCAACCTCTCTTGTGCCTGTAT
>DASCRE010000188.1:0-10998 GCA_034408645.1 Fidelibacterota bacterium
CTAATAAAATTGCTTATCGAAAAATTGGAGAAGTTTATTTTGAGATAGATGATCTTGAGTCATCATCGAAAGCATATGAAGAGTTATATATGTTGGATCCACGCGATATTAAAACCGCTATTAAAATTTCTGATATTTATATAGAACTGAATCAATATAATGAAGCTATAAAATGGGCAAAAAAAGCAGATAAGGTATCTCGTTCATCGGGTGAAGCGATAAGTCAAATTGGTAAAGTTTATTATAAGGGATTTCAATCTTGTAGGAGTGAAATAATCAGCCTTGATGACAGAATTGTTGCTTCTTTGGCATATGAGGAATTTGATAAAGCAGAAAAAAAAGGGTTCAGAAGGAATTCAGGTTCCATGCAGTGGTTAAAAGAGAATGAAGTATTGTTTGGTAAAGCAAATTGGTTTATGTTAGATCCTCAATCCAAAAGTATAGGATTTATAAAACCCTCTTCGTCTTGTTATAATTGGGTTTATGATAAACTGATGAAACAACCGGGTTGGTAGCTTGAAGAATCTTCATGATTCTGATGAAAAAATTTTTCATATTCTTCAGCGAGAATATATAAGAGAAAGGGATACCCTTGAACTAATCGCATCTGAGAATTTTGTTAGTCCATCAGTTTTGGAAGCTGCAGGGGGCATTATGACAAATAAATATGCTGAGGGATACCCAGGAAAGAGATATTACGGTGGCTGTGAACATGTGGATGAAGCGGAAAATTTAGCCCGAGAACGTGCGAAACAATTGTTTGGCACGGAATACGTTAACGTTCAGCCTCATTCAGGTTCTCAGGCGAATATGGCTGTTTTAATGACATTCCTCAATATAGGAGATACGGTTCTCGGATTAGATTTATCTCATGGAGGACATTTAACCCATGGCAGCCCTGTCAATTTTTCTGGACAATTATATAATTTTTTATCTTATCACGTTCAAGCTGAAACAGGGAGGGTGGATTTTAAACAGGTTTTAGATTTAGCAAAAAAACATAAACCAAAGATGATTATATGCGGAGGGAGCGCCTATCCACGCTATATTGAATTTGAAATATTTAAAGAGATAGCAGATGAAACTGGTGCATTTCTTATGGCAGATATTGCACATCCTGCTGGATTAATAGCATCCGGTCTTCACCCTTCTCCCATACCTTTTTGTGATGTGATAACAACTACAACACACAAAACATTGCGTGGCCCAAGAGGTGGGATGATTATGATGGGGAAAGACCAGGAAAATCCCTGGGGTAAAATCGCTCCGAAATCTGGTAGGATAAAAAATATTTCTGAGCTTATTGATTCAATGGTGATGCCGGGTATTCAGGGTGGTCCATTAATGCATATAATTAGTGCTAAAGCTGTAGCCTTCGGGGAAGCTCTTGACCCAAGTTTTAAACACTATTCCAGCCAAATTATTAAGAATGCAAAATGTATTGCCGAAGAAATGATGAAAAGGAAATATAATGTTATTTCTGGTGGGACGGATACGCATCTCGTATTAATTGATCTAACAAAGAAAGACGTCTCTGGGAAACAAGCAGAACAATCTCTTGAGAAAGCAGGAATAACCATAAATAAAAATATGGTTCCTTTCGATAAAAGAAGCCCTTTTGTTACCAGTGGTATTCGCATTGGAACGTCTGCAATTACAACAAGAGGAATGAAAACAGATCAAATGAAAATAATCGCAGAAATGATTGATACCATTGTAAACAATCATGATGATGAAAAAAAGATTAATAATGTAAGAGATAAGGTCAGGGAGTTGTCAAGTGATTTCCCACTATACCAGGAATTATTCGCAACCTAAAATATCTTCAATAAAGTCCTCCTTGAGGTACACCCCTCATTTGTTTCTGTGTGGTATCCTGTTATTTATTGTTAATGGATGTACACCAGTTTACCTCTTATCTCATCATCCTAAGCTAAGTAAAAAAGTATTTGAACTAAAAGTAAATCAAGCACTACGAAAAGCCGAAAAATATCCTCTTAATTCAATAATATTACTGGAGGCACAAAAACTGTTGACACAATATGGATATGCTTTTCAATTAGAGATAGGAGACAGAAAGATTTATGAAGATTATTTAGCATCTAAACAAGATTATTTAGATGCAAGTAAATCTTTTTCCAGTGCATTGATTCTAGGAAAACAATCTTTAAGGATAAAGTACCCTGAGATTGATCAATGGTTGTTAAATCCTGAACGAATAAAGATTAACTTTGAGATACAACATATACCCAATTTATATTGGACAGCAGCTTCGATTGGTGGATTAATCAAAGCAGGGAAAGGATCTCCAGAAACTATTGTATTATTACCTCAGATTAGATCACTGTTGTATACAGCATTGGAAATTGATCCATCATGGGGAAATGGACGAATTTATACTGCATTAATTTCTTACACTATGTCTGAATTCCCTACGTCCAAAGAAAAGATTAAAAATGTTAAATATTATTTTGATGAAGCAGTTAGATTATCCAATGGAACTGATGCAGGTCCATTTGTGGCTTATGCTGAGACTGTATCAATTAAAAACCAGGATAAGGTGGAATTTCTACGTTTGCTGAATAAAGCTGTCACAATTCCCTCTACAGATGATGAGGAAATAAATCTTCAAAATCATATCGCAGGGAATCATGCAAAATGGTTATTATCGAGAGCGGATGATTTATTTTATTAAGAATATTTGTAAGATATGAGAAGAATTATTATACTGATATTATTTTTCGGATTGGCTATACCATTGTGTGCAAAGAAAACAGTGATTAAACTGGCAACTTTAGCTCCTGATGGATCAGAATGGTATTATATGTTAGTTGATTTAGGGCAGCAATGGGAGAGTGCGACTGATGGACGAGTAAAACTAAGGATCTATCCTGGTGGGGTAATAGGTGACGAAAGGGATATGATAAGAAAAATGAGAATTGGGCAGATCCATGGTGCCGCCATTACTGCAGAAGGATTGTCTGAACTTAATCCTGATTTCTACATCTTTTTTGTCCCCCTTCTTTTTGAAAACTATGATGAAGTAGATTACGTTCGTTCACAATTAAGAGGTAAACTTATAAATGGAATCAGAGAAAGTGGATTTGAGTTATTAATGTTCAATGATGTTGGATGGGTGTATTGGTTTACAACTCTGTCGATGACCCACCCTGAGCAATTAAAAAATCATAAAATATTTAATTGGGGGGGAGATTATAAATGGGCTGACATTTGGAAAAAAGCCGGTTATCAAGCTGTTCCTCTTTCCTCTATTGATATACTACCAGGTTTGCAAACTGGATTAATTGATGCAGTTTCAACTAATCCTCAATTTGCTTTAGTCCAACAAATGTTTGGAATTTGTAATAATATGTTAGATTTGAAATGGGGTCTACTAACGGGTGGAGTTATTCTTGATTCTAAGATTTTTAATAAAATGAGCAATAGTGATAAAGAATCCATAATAAAAATTACCAGAGATTTTGAAAAGAAATATCAATCCACAATGCGTTACAATGACGGTAAAGCTATTGAGGTAATGAAAGAATTAGGGTTAAGAGTCAATTCGCTTACTCCTGAAGAGGAGTCCTACTGGAGGTCTACTGTAAAAAATTGGTATCCTGATGTGCAAAATGTTTTTAAGAATCAGGATTTATTTGACGAAATTATTGAAATAAAAGAGTTCTATAAAAAGAAGCAATCTGGTACCAATGAATCAAAATAAATCCATGGATTCCCATGAGGTTCATCTTACGGATAAATTGAAGTGGGGCGAAGATGTTCTTGCTATTTCTGTATTTTTTGCCATTACCTTCCTTCCTTTTTATGATATCATTGCAAGAATATTTCAACTAAACAGTATTCCTGCTTCCCAAGTTATTATTCAACACCTTACTCTTTGGACAGGTTTTTTAGGGGCTGTTCTAGCTACTCGCCAAAATAAACTCCTAGCTCTTACTACGAGACCACTATTTATTTCCGATGATAATTTCGATTTCGGTAGATGGATATCAAAATCAGTTTCTTTTATAATTCTATGTGCTTTGATTTGGGGAAGTATACAGTTGATAAAAACTGAATTTCAGTTTACCATAGATATTGCCCCACATATTCCGAGATGGGCAGCTCAAATTATTATGCCCATAGGATTTATATTTATAGCGTTGGAGGTTATCATTCGTAGTGGTAACAACGCCATGTATCGTTCATCTATCTTGATGATGACTATCGGTTGGTATATTATTTGTTTGTCAGGAAATCTTCAGGATTCAGGATGGTTCTCATGGATAGGAAGTTTTATCATCTTATTTTGTGTCTATCAGGGACTCCCCATTTTTTTAGCGTTAGGAGGATTATCTGCCCTATATTTTTGGATAGATTATACGCCCATAGCAGCTATTGCTGCGGAAACATATAGGATTGTTGTTTCACCAACATTGCCAACTATTCCACTTTTTACTTTAGCCGGTTATATTTTAGCTGAGAGTGGAGCACCAAAACGAATTTACAAATTTTTTACACATGCGTTTGGTTGGTTACAGGGAGGAACTCCGGTAATTGTTGTTTTATTGTGTTCTTTTTTTACCGCTCTTACGGGTGGTTCAGGGGTGACGATTCTTGCCTTGGGAGGAATTTTGTATCCATTGCTAACCAAGGAAGGATATTCAGAAAAATTTTCATTAGGATTGATAACGGTTTCAGGGTCTTTGGGTTTGCTTTTTCCTCCAAGCCTTCCTGTTATTATTTATGGGGTCACTGCTGGTGTAAATGTAAAAGATTTATTTATTCAGAGTTTTTTCCCAGGCGTGATTTTAGTGTTGAGTATGGTGGCATGGGTATATTTTCAGGGGAAAAGACATAAAATTGAAAAATCCCCGTTTAATTGGGATAAACTAAAAGATAGTTTTTGGGAGGCAAAATGGGAAATTATTCTCCCCTTTTTAATTCTTACTGGAGTATTCAGCGGATACATGACACTTGTGGAGACTGCCGCATTTACTGTTGTATATATATTAACCGTCGAAGTGCTAATATATAAAGATTTACCTTTAAAAGATCTCCCTAAAATTATTATTGACTGCGCTACCTTAATTGGAGGAGTCCTAATCATTCTTGGTGTGGCAATGGGGTTGACATCATACCTTGTAGATGCTCAGGTTCCAATGCGATTGCTGGAATGGATACAATCTACAATTTCTTCTAAACTAGTATTCTTATTACTTCTCAATATTCTGCTTCTTGTCATTGGATGTATGATGGATATTTTTTCTGCAATCATTGTCTTCGTCCCTTTAATTGCTCCGCTCGGAATCTTTTTTCAAATAGACCCTATTCATTTAGCTATTATTTTTATTGCAAATCTTGAGTTAGGATTTTTTACACCCCCTATTGGGATGAATTTATTTTTATCAGCCTATCGGTTTAATAAATCCATGCCTGTGCTATATAACGCAACTATACCCTTTTTCTTGATTAGATTATTGTTTGTTTTGATTCTAACATATATCCCCTTACTTTTTTATTAATAGTTGTGAATTATAGTTGCTAAGCTAGTTGTATAATATTTTATATACCTTTCATCCTTATTTTTGTTATGCCAAACGTTTTTAGAATCATGTTATGTATCGATTTGGAACTTTTTTATTTAAAAAACATTACTTGACTGAAAACAAGGTACAGAAATAGATTCGTTCACACAATGGAGACAACTATTTAAAAACGCTATTAATTGTAGAGAAAAACACGGGGAATCCCCGTTAACTTAATTCATTATTTATTTTGGAGAAAAAATGAAGCGTTTTACATTAATACCTTTGATGGTAATAGGTTGTCTCACTCCCGCAATTGGAAGTGAAGCAGGTGCAATATTTTTACTTATCTCACCGGGAGCTAGAGCAGGTGGAATGGGAGAGGCAAATGTTGCAGTGGCCGATGATGCCTATGCCAGTTATTGGAATCCAGCCGGATTAGGGTTTTTAGAGGGATCAGAACTTGCCATGATGCATGTGAATTGGTTGCCTAATCTTGCTGACGACCTTTACTATGATTTTTTTGCATTCAGAAGACATGTCCCAAATTTAGGTACTTTTGGAGGGCATCTGATTTACCTAAGCCTCGGTGAGCAAATTCGCATGGGGGAGGGACCGGAAGATTATTTGGGTACATTTACAAGTTTTATGATGGCAACTACTGTATCTTACAGTTCGTTATTAACACAATATTCTTCATTTGGGATTAATGCAAAAATCTCATACCAGCATTTAGTTGATTTAGGAGCAGGTGCAGAAAAGGGGAAAGGGACCTCTCTAGATTTTGGTTTTGAC
Source organism: Fidelibacterota bacterium (assembly GCA_034408645.1). Classification (GTDB taxonomy): domain Bacteria; phylum Fidelibacterota; class Marinisomatia; order Marinisomatales; family AB-629-J13; genus AB-629-J13. Next base: position 6,324 of record DASCRE010000188.1, read on the forward strand.
CTTGGATACTTACGAAAAGAAATTTTTACTCCTAGATTAGATTTTGGCTTGGCTATTACAAATATTGGTCCTAAAGTTTCATTTATAGATCCCGCTCAGGCGGATCCACAACCTACAAATCTTGCTTTAGGTTTGAAATACAAGGTAATTGACGACGAATTCAATAAATTATCTATCGTTTATGATGTAAACAAATTGCTAGTTGCATCCTATCCTGATATGGATTGGGATGGAGATGGTATTATAGGAGGATGTGATGACGAAGGGCATTGCTCAGGCACTCCTGGAAATGGCGAATATAATCAAGATGGTGATAAAGAAACAGCTCACACAGATCCGGTTTACATTGCAATTTTTACCTCATGGATTGATGATTGGCTATTAGGTGGTGATACTGATTTCAGTGGAGATGGAAAAATTGGTGGATATGATTCGGAAGGAATGCCCACGGATACAATTTCTTTCGGTCAACCAGGATATGGTCAATATGGTTGTGAAGAATCTGAGAATATTTGTTCCGAAGAAAATTTAGTTAAGGAAGTTGGGACAGGTGAATCAAGAGGTATTAAAGATGAATTGAATAAACTGGTTCACAATTTTGGAATGGAATATTGGTATTCTGAATACTTTGCACTTAGGGCAGGTTATTATTTGGACCAATCTGGAAAAATATCAAATCCCACATTTGGAGTGGGACTTCGATTTTCTGGTTATGGGTTTGATTTTGGATACACTTCAGGTGAGCCAGGACACCCGCTTACAAATACAATGCGCTTTTCCCTTAACTGGGAATTTTAATACATAGCGGATTTAATGTATAATAGAATTTGCAGGATATCTATCTCCATCCTGCTCCTCTCACTAAATTATATTTCAAGTAATGTGATTGGACAAAAAAAAGTGATTTGTCTTAGGGTAGAGTTTCAGGAGAGTGAATCATCGGGTACTACAGGCGATGGGCACTTTTTAATGAATCCAGATACAACCTGTGGTACTTATATCATTGATCCTCCTCCTCATGATAGAGCATATTTTCAATCACATTTAATTGCGGTTGATAATTATTTCCGAAATGTATCTTATCAAAATTTCGGTATTGATCTGGGTCAGTCCGAGATATTTCCTGAAACAAATGATCAGGTCTATACATTACCAAACTCTATGGATTATTATAATCCATATGGAATTTCGGATACGTTAAAAGAAGAAAGATTGGTCACATTGTTTAAGGATGCAATTTTTGTTGCTGACTCAATAGATTCAATTCCATTTGAGGATTTTGATTTTGTAATTGTATTTCACGCAGGTATTGGACAAGATTTTAGTTTGCCATATCTTGATCCAACCCCTGAAGATATTCCTAGCACCTACGTTGACCGTGATATGTTAGGTGAACCATTTCGGGGTGTTGAACATGGGATAATTCTTCCTGAAACTGAAAATCATCTTTTATTTGAAGAAGGTAACATTCTGTTTGATCAGGTATCACAACCCTGTGATTTTCAATATGGTTTGACAGGGGTTATCGCTTTAATGGTGGGATTTGCTTCTAATTTACCCCCGTTATGGGATTTGGAGACTGGTGAAAGCCGAATTGGTATTTTTGGATTAATGGATCAGGGCTCCAATAATGGACGGGGACTCATTCCATCGCCACCCGATGCTTGGACAAGAATATTTGCTGGTTGGGAAACCGCTGAAATAGTTAATCCGAGCAATCTAGTTTCTTTACCTTCTAGGTCTGAAAATAATCTTATTAAGGTCCCCATAACTGATTCTGAATATTTTTTAATTGAAAACCGTAGAAATACAATATACAAGAATGTTAGCATAGATTCATTAAGATATTCGATATGGGAAGAGACGGAAAGATATCCTCCGCTCATTGAGATATTGATGGATTCAGTCAACACGGGTAAAGACGAAAATGGTGTTATTACATCGATTCCTAATTATGATTTAGGTCTTCCTTCTTCCGGCCTGCTCATTTGGCATATTGATGAGGAGATAATCAACAGTGGAATAGGTGATTACAGTATTAATTCTGACAGGAATTTAAGAGGTGTTGATTTGGAGGAGGCCGATGGCGCACAGGACATTGGTTATCCAAATATACATCTATTCTCAGATCCATCCAGTGGGTATTTCGGTGATATATGGTTCGATGGAAATCCTGAATACGATAGAATAAATAATGGATTGGAATTCCCTGAGTTTGGTCCGTATACATATCCTAATACTCAATCAAACGATGGAGCATCTACATTTTTAAACATAAAAAATATTAGTGCTCCAAATGATACGATGACATTTTTTGTTACAACTACCGATGCAATTATGGCAGAGGGATTCCCTGAATTTTCCCTTCATCTTGGACTTATATATGATTTTGATGAGGATGGTGTACAGGAAGTTATGGGAGGAAAAGATTCCCTTTGGGTAGCAGAAGAAAATAGTTTGGAAAATAAATCCTATTTCTATACTCCATTCGGAGAGGTCTATGATTGGTCGGTTGGTGATTTTGAGGAAGAAATTCCGTGGTTAGTCATTAACGAAAGGAAAATCGATGCTACAGATACTACTACCGTCATCTCTTTCTTTAAATGGAATTTTAATTCTCTAAATTTTATATTTCAAAAAGATACAGTTTTTCAATCAAAAAATATTTTATTTGTGAATGATTCAGAACAAAATCATCAATATCTTAATCCTGATGAAACCCAATTATTAACTACCATAATTCAGTTTGATGAAACTGAGGAGTCAATAAGCTATGGCAATTGGGTTTCAGTATGCGACTTGGACTTGGATGGTAGAGGAGAATGGCTGTCAGTAGAAGATACAGTAGATTTAATGGTAAAGGATGAAAATGGATTGACTATCCCCGGATTTCCGATATATGGAATAGCAAGCGGAAATAGTTGTGTTCTAATGAGGGATTTGTATGGTGATGAACACCCTGAAATTATTGTACAAAATGAAGGTGGCGTTGTTACAATATTAAACTGGATGGGTCAAGTAGAGTTTCGATTAGCAAATTATGGACCTCTACTTTTTCTGGGGGAATTTGATGGAAAAAATTCCATTGTAACAGAATCATCAATATGGCTATTTGATGCCACAGATAATACAACTGGGAATTCATGGGATTTTACGCATCAGGACCCCGGAAATGCGAGAACACTACAATTAACAATAGCTCCTCGAGCTCTAGGCCAGATCCTTATGGACAAATCACGCACATATGCATATCCAAATCCTGCAAAAGACAATCATTTAAAGATCAGAGTTCAGGTTGAGTCAGCGAATCATATAGAGTGTAAGATATACGATTTGGCGGGTTTTTATATTGACAAATTAGTTTTGAGTAACCCAATTCAGGGAATGCCAAATGAAATGATCTGGAACGTATCTGATGTGGAGTCCGGTATTTACTATATTGATATTACTGCGAAGAGAAATAGTAAAACTCAATCAAAACTGATCAGGGCGGGCATTGTTCACTAAATTCAATTGATTTTTCAACTCGTGAAGAAAAACATCGTTTGTACGGTTGTGCTACACCTTATTTCAATTTTATATGGACAAGCCCAATACAATCACCCAGAAATTAACTGGCAGACACTTGAGACAGATCATTTTAATATTCATTTTTATGATGTAACAGAGCAATCTGCCCGAGAGGGTGCGGAAGTGGCGGAACGGGTTTATCCAATTATAACTGAATTGTATGATTATGAACCTCAAAAAAAAACACACATTATTTTCACTGATGTAGATGATATTTCTAACGGAGCAGCCTATTACTATGACAATAAAATCGTGATATGGACATCACCCCTTGATTTTGATCTTCGGGGAAGCCATCGATGGCTACAAAATGTCATCACCCATGAATTCACCCATATTGTCTCCATTCAAAAAGCGATGAAATATGGACAAAATATTCCAGGAGGTTATGTACAATTCATGGGATATGAAGATACCAAACGGAAAGATGTACTTTATGGATATCCTAATGTATTAATCAGTTATCCAATACCCGGAACTGTTGTTCCACCCTGGCTCGCAGAAGGGTCTGCTCAATATATGTACGACAGTGCAGACTGGGATACTTGGGATACTCATAGAGATATGATATTGCGAGACAGGTTTTTGAATGATAATCTGTTAACACTCGATGAAATGAATACTTTTGGTAAGACGGGAATCGGTAATGAATCCACATATAATTCTGGATATGCATTATGCCGATTTATAGCAGAAAACTATGGAAGTGAATCTTTGAAACAGATTATGGATGAACTATCTAAACCATTCGTGTTTTCTATAGATAAATCTCTTGAAAAAGTAACCCAGATAAACAGTGAAGTATTATATCAAAATTTTAAGGAAAGTCTCCGGATAAACTATTCAGATATTTCTGACAAAATTCTGAGAAATGAAGTAAAGGGGAGAATCGTTTTATCAAAAGGAACAGCAAATCTTCACCCAGTTTGGGCCCCTGATGAAAAGCAATTTGGATATCTGTCGAACAAGAAAAGTGATTTTTTTAGTCAAACCTCACTCTACCTGTATAATTTGCATACTAATAAAGACACGCTGATAGCCAATGGAGTACAAAGCAAGGCAGCATGGAATGCAGATGGATCTAAAATATTTTATTCAAAAAAAT
>DASCRE010000189.1:0-6868 GCA_034408645.1 Fidelibacterota bacterium
TCCTGAAACTCCGTGTCCCTGTCTCTCTCAACATAGTTCAACACCAACGTAGAATACATACTCTCAAATACCCTGGATGGAAGCCTCTCTGACATCCCCCCATCATCCCTCTCTCCTGACTCCACTACCTCGATCTCTACCGCATCTATCACTTCCAATGTCTGCTGGGACGGATGATAACGATATGGAACCACACTGATGTTCAATAAATGCAGGTCACGCATGACCAGCCTGTCTGATACCTCAAGAATAGACTCAGGATAAACAGCATCCCTTCCATAAAAAGAGGTGTCCATGTATTTGATCACTCCGGGGGCTTCGGTCTTATCCTTGTTCTGGAAAGGAAATATTCTTATGTCAGATATAGTGTGAGAGGACAGGATATTAAAAGAGACTGAGTACTCCTTGTCTGACTCCACCTGGATCAGTGTGGAGAACAGTGGAAGCTCCGGCTGTCCGTAGTCTGTGGTTGTCCCTCCTGTTGAGGGGATTAGTTTTGTGTAGTCCCCCTGTGACTCAAATGTTACGTCTTCATGGGTGAACTGGATCAATGTCTTGTCCAGATCACTCTCCTGAAGTGTGAACTGGGAAACAGCAATTTGATAAATGAAGAGTATTGAAATCAATAGTGGGTTACTATATCGCATCGAGCCTCCGGAAATAAAGTGTTCTAATTAATAACTATAGAGTTGACAAAAACAACCACTGATTGGACAATCTCTCTCTCATTCCCACTAAAAAGGTTAAAACTAAATTATTGAATAAGCTGCAAACTGTTAATACAGCTTAGATTGATAGATATCATGAAGACGCAACAAACCCAAGCACACATTTTTGGTAAGGTCTATGACCGGTAATACAGATATTTGTGATTGGCGATCCTCCATCATCTTCATGGCTTCATCCAGGGATGCCTGAACAGGGACAGAAACAGGGGCCTTATTCATGATATCAGAGAGTTTTATAGAATTAAAATCTCTGTTCATTGAAAGGCATCTGCGAATATCACCATCCGTGATTATTCCCAACAGACGCTTATCATTATCCAGAACGAGAGCGGCGCCCAAAGGATTTTCTGTCATCAATTTTGTTATTTCGAAGATACCCTGATCAAGAGATACTGTCACAGCATCGTCGAGTGAATGCATTACATCCTCAATCCCTAATCCCAAGCGTTTTCCCAATTCTCCACCGGGATGAAGCCGTACAAAATCTTTATGCCTAAACTCTCGCATTGCCATTAATACAGTGGTAAGAGCATCCCCAATGGCCAGGGTTAAGGTAGTGCTGGATGTGGGAACCACTCCCAGCGGATCAGCTTCTGTAGAAACAGAGGCATCCAGGACAATATCCACCTCATTTGAAACGGGAGAATGGACATTCCCTACCAACCCAATCAGCGGCGAATTAAACTCACGCAAACGGGGAATAAGCCTGCGGAGCTCTTCAGTTGCCCCACTTTTTGAAATAAGAATGGTTGGGTCTCCGGGATGATAAATCCCCAGATCACCATGTAATGCTTCTGCTGCATGCAAAAAGACCGCCTGAATTCCGGTACTGCATAGTGTAGCAACAATTTTCTGCCCTATCAGCCCAGACTTTCCCAAACCACATATAACAATTTTCCCCTCGTGATTGAGAATTATCTCTGCCGTTTCAACCACGGCAGGGCCAATTCTCTTTGAAGCACTTTCAATTTCCTTTGCCTCTTTTACGAGAGTGGACTCAGCAATCTTATGTAAACCGTCCAGCGAATCTTTGTTCATATTAAAAAAAGATATTTTCCAAAATAACCATCAGTAAAATTAACAATATTAAAGTTATTAAACACTCCCCCGGTCAAAATGATATAATATATTAAAGTGGAATAAATCAATGCATTGAAAAAAAATCCTTTTGTATATTTCCGTTTGTATTACGCATGAATATGAAAACTCTAACTCAATTCTTGATCCTTTGTGCTAGCATCACGCTCACCTTAAACAGCTGCAGCAAAAAGTATTACCAGTGTGAGCCGTTAGCAGAAGAGGACTCTCGATGGCCCTATAATATTACAGCAGAGTGGCAACAAGAAAATGTCAATTTTGATTTTAATATCACCTCAGATACTGACCAGTTAGCTGTTGATTTTTTAACCCCAAGTGAAGATTCTTTGGTCGCACAATTTTCGGTGGGGACAGCCACCTCATTAAAATATCTTCAGGCAAGTTTGGGAGATACAAATATAATTTTGGCTCAAAATCAATCTATTGGTGGTGCGCAATACCCTCTCCATGAGTTGGTCATTGTTTATTATGAGGTAGCTGATTCAGGTGCCGCCGTTTATTCAATATCTCAAGACAACTCTGGTGACAGTGAAGATTTTAGCAATTTTATTGGTTTCACATTCAATCCGCTGGATTACAGCTTAACCTTATCTGAACAAATTTTATACAACACTGACTCTACTCAAACCGTGACGCTGGGTGGAACCATCAACATTGAGTCAACGCAGCTCTTTTCTGACAATCCGGTATCCGTGCCCCTATCGTTTTCCCAAACCACAACCACTATCATTTTGAATCCAGGTGGAGAGTATTTTCGTTTAACAGATGATGGCAGCGGAGTCCCTGATGAGGCAGAGGGGACCTGGGAAGTGACAGATACAAGTGAAAATGTCATCAAAATAATCGAGACATATGATAATTTTGAAACAGGGGAAACCGTTACAGATACCCTAAGCATCTTATATTCTTTAGAGTCTGACACCCTTACCTTCTCACAGGAGAAGAATCCTTGTGAGAGCTATGCTGATGAGAATGAGTGCTTCGAACAATTTGAATTGAATTTCGGATTGGCTGAAAATTCAATCACTGATTTGGGTTTGACTTCCACAATGGCGTTTACAAAGTCAAGCGCTGGAAAACGAAGACAATTAACCAGTAAACAGCCAGCTTATTGGTTTGGTAGATCTAATTTTTTTAAAGACCTACATTCTAAAAGATAAATAATCGTTGATCCCATCTGTGGATCTTATCATGGATTCATCGGCCTGAATTCATAAAACATCACCCCATCAAATATTCCCTCCGGTTCAGAAAAATAATAGCTTAAAAAATCTATTTTTACGGTCTCCCCCTCGGTGGAAGATGCATGGACCAGAAATTGGTTATCAATTAGGATTCCCTCATGGCCAATGATTATTCCCAACTCAAACAGGGTTTTTTTCACAAATGCGGCCCCACACACTCCCGGTAATCTATCAAGAAGATTTGGTCCTAGCTCGCTATTGGGAACATAATAAGCTCCCACCTCCCTCTCCCAATTTAGATCTAATAATTCTCCTCCATTTTCTTTTTGATTCAATGTTACGTTTGCCCTTTTAAGATTTTCAATCGGTAAAAGTGTTTTGGTAATATCGGTGGTGCTTGGGTTAGATAAAATTCGGTCGGACGTAAAATGCCATCGTGTTGTGAAATCCGGCCGGTGGTCTTTGTAGTGAATACGAATCATAATATCTTTTGCTTTTTCCCATGAGTCACTCTGAGCAAATGCCAAGCTTGTCAACACATGAACCGTACAATCCGAAACATCAAGCCGGATAATAGGGTCCGGATCCGGATCTTTTTCCTCCCCCAACTTAAATATTTCGTATGGCTTCCCCACTTGCCAAAGGGAAAAGGCTTTCAACCTATAATTAAAATCAGGGAATCGGGAATGAAATTCAGGCAATATCTCAGATACCTCAGCGTTCGTGAGGGTCCAGGGCTTTGGCAGTGTATCAATCCAGCTCCAGTGAGCTTGGCAACCAGTGATATACAATAATATAATAAAAATGGATTTTAATTTATGATGCATCTTTTTTCATTTTCATTCAGGAGGAAAGTTAAATCTGAAATACAATTATTTGGTTAATTTTATTCAGTATGATATCCTCTAAATTAAAAAAGTCCGGTCCACTTCAAGACATGGTGGGACAAATGATCTTAGGGGGATTTAAGGGTAAAATTATTTCTGAAAAATGTGAAGTGTATGATTGGATAAGGTCATACAACATCGGTGGTGTCCTCCTCTATGATCTGGAGATGACTCAATCTCCTCCAGAAAAACGAAATGTCGAATCCCCGGAGCAGGTGAAACGATTGACAGAGGATCTGCAAAATATTGCAGACACCCCATTATTTATTGCTGTGGATCAGGAGGGTGGAATCGTTAATCGGCTTACACCAGAATATGGTTTTCCGGAATTTCCATCATGGCATGAAATTGGAAAATTGAATGATACCGAAAAAACCAAAGCATTTTCTTTGCTCGTTTCAGACACACTCCGTACGTGCGGTATCAACCTCAATTTAGCTCCCGTTCTGGATATCCAAAAAAATAGTGATTCAATCATCGGAAAAGAGGGACGTTGTATTTCTGGCGACCCTGAACAGATATTAAAACATTCACGTACTTTTATTGAAGAACACCAGAAAAAACAAATTGCATGTTCAGGTAAACATTTCCCGGGCCAAGGAAGCGCACTTCAGGATGCCCATGACGAACTAACGGATATCTCCGATTCCTGGCACAGGTCTGAGCTCTACCCATATGAAGAATTGATACGATCAGGTCATTTAAAAATGATCATGACAGGTCATGTGCTCATCAGGTCACTTGATAAAAACTATCCAGCAACATTATCAAAAAAAATAATTAATGATTTGTTACGGAAAAAAATGGGGTTTGATGGGGTTATCATATCTGATGATCCGGTAATGAAAGCAATTTCTGATCACTACAGTTGGGAGGAAACTCTGGAATTAATGATCAACGCTGGAATTGACATTATTTGTTTAGGAAATAATTTGATTCCCTATCGGGAAAATTTAATCCCAAACTCTATTGAAACTATTATCTCACTGGTTGATAATGGGAGAGTCTCCTCAGAGAGGATAGAAGAATCATACCGTCGTATCTTAAACATGAAATCAATGATAGTATGAAAAAAAATGCAACGGCTATTGGTATAGACGGCGGAGCTACCAAGATTTCTGGGGGAATTGTTAAACAATTAAACGAGACCACATTTTCAATAGATGGAGATGTAGAAACCCTAACCTACTCTGAGAGCCCCTTAAACAATAGAAATTTTCAGCCGGTCGATCTTGACATACAGCTCACCCAAAAGGATAACCCTCTACTTCAAACTGAAGAGGCAAAACAGGGACAAACAATTTTGGAATGTTGTGAAAGTGTTATTAATAAGCTGGCCAAAACGAATAGTGGAAACAAATATCTTTTGGGCATTGGGATGCCCGGTTTAAAATCACCTGACCAAAAGGGAATCATTGTCACAAATAATGGCCCACGAGCTCCAAGATTCCTTGATGTATTAGAACGCCGTTTAAGGTTGGCCGGGCTCAAATTTCATCCCATACGGAAATTGGGAAATGACAGTTACCTCTGTGGATTGGGAGAGCTCTATGGAAAAAATGGTTCATTTAGAGGAGTTGAAAATGCTTTATATATCGGTACCGGTACAGGCATAGCTGATGCTATACTGCTTGATGGAAAAATCATTCCGTTTGATAACATTGATACGTGGATGCCTAAATCATGGCAGTTAAAAAACAAAAATGGTGTGCCAATTGAAAAAATAATCAGTCACAAAGGAATGATGATGCAGTACAGCAAAAAAACCGGCATCTCTTTTCAGCGACTAGAGAAAGAAGAAATATATCCAGAACTATTTATCGAAACAGATGATGCCCTTGAGATCAGAACTGATTTTGTAGATACAGTGGCGTGGCTTATTTTTCAGAGAGTTGAAAAACTATTTGAAAAAAAACCAACCACCACTTTCAACAGAATAATATTGGGATTGCGTTTGGCTCAGCTAATAGAAAAATTCCCAGAACTTTTTGAGGAAATTAAATTATCTGTAAAAAAACAGATTAGAGATTCACAGGTTTTGGGCCAAACAACAAAAAAACATTATCTACAAAAAAACCTGATCTCTCTGTCAAAACTTCCACACGCACCGATTATAGGCGCGGGAGTGAGCGCCTATCAAAATGCTTAGTAAAGAACCTACACTAAATATCGGAATTATTCTCCCTGAGGATAGACGCACAGACATTGAAATATCTTTTCCAAATCAAAATAATTATACAATAAAATCACACAACTCCAATTTATCAAAGCCACCCCCCAATCTAATCGTATCCCTGAAAGATGGTGAGATTGAAATAATTGATAATATTGGGGGTGAGATTGTGGAAGGGATAACCATACACAATGTACCAGCGGGTCGTGGTTTTCATTGGGGGAAAAACATTGATGTAAGTTTTCCGGGCAACATAAAAATAACATCCAAAAATGGTCATTTGATTGTCGTTAACTGTGTTCCTCTGGAACAATATCTTTCCTGTGTAGCTGTCTCTGAAATGAGCGGCGCATGTCCACCTGAATTTCTGGAGGCACAGTCCATAACTGCCCGATCATGGATATTGGCTGCAGCTGAAAAAAAACATGCGGAGCTGGGAATAGATGCTTGCAACGATGATTGCTGTCAACGTTATCAGGGGCTAAGTCAATTGAGCCCAGTTTCCAAAAAAACTGTTGAAAATTCACGGGGAGTGGTGATAACCCATAACAGTGAAATATGTGATGCTCGTTACTCAAAATCTTGCGGAGGGCTGACGGAAAATTGCGAAAATGTATGGAACATGGAACCGAGACCTTATCTAAAAAATGTTTTTGATGGACCAGATAAATATACAAAAGTTGATTGGGAAAACTGGTTTACTCACTATCCAAATACATTTTGTAGTCCTCAATTTTTGAGTGAAAACAATCTTTCAAAATTTTTAGGAAATGTAGATGAAAACAAAAAATATTTTCG
>DASCRE010000190.1:0-1862 GCA_034408645.1 Fidelibacterota bacterium
GAGTTGAATAATTTTCTGAACAAAAATGGTGCGGTTCGTATTGAGCAGTGGATTGACAATGCCAATCCTATGGACCACGATGGTGAGATTTACCTGAACCGTATTTATCGTGTTTATTTAAATGAAGAAAAACGGGCCCATCTAAATCAGATCAAAAATAAAATTGTAAGTATTGATGATGTGCTGTCCTCTGAATTTGAGTATATACGGACGCCACACCACGTTCCCAATGATTCTCAATATGGGAACCAGTGCAGTCCAGATGCATTGGGCGCGGAGCAAGCGTGGGACTTTTGGTTTGACGAAGGGCTTGTTCCCGAAGGGCAGCAGGTATTGCTGGCGTCGGTTGATCAGGCGGTAGAGTATACACATGTTGATTTAATACCAACAGTGTGGGTGAATCAAGGTGAAATCTCTTCCGGGCTGTTTCCTCTTTTGGATACTGATGACAATGGCAATGTTACTGGGACCGAGATCATGGCATACCTTGAGCAGGAAAATGTTGACTATAATGGAGATGGAGATATCAATCTCAGGGATGTTTTAGATACAGACTCACCATTTTCCAATGGAAGTGATGATGATGGAAACGGATATGCAGATGATTTTTTTGGCTGGGATCCTGCTGGTGTGTCCGGAGGAGATGACAATGATCCATATCCGAACACGAGTGGTGATCCGTCCGACTGGGACCACGGAACAAATGTAGCGGGGATTTTGGGCGCTGCAACCGATAACGGTTTAGGAATGGCATCTATTTCATATAATTCTAGAGTAATTTCTGTTAAGTGTACCCGAGACAACAACTCAAGCGGAACTATTAATGATGGCTATTCAGGTATTTATTATGCCGCCAGGGCCGGGTATTACTCTGACACATTCACAATTATTAATAACAGTTGGGGCGGCGGTGGCTATAGTTCCTATGAACAAAGTCAAGTGAATACCGCTCACAATACCTACAATGCACTGGTACTATCATCTGCAGGTAATGGCTCAAGCTCAGGGGGTGATCTCTATGCGCCCGCATATCCTGCGTCATACAGTAATGTTGTATCAGTAACAGCGCTGAGCTGCAGCGGAAACTGGGGATACTGGGCGACCTATCATGAGTCAGTTGATCTATCGGCACCTGGGGAAGGTATATTTACATTAGATTTAAATAACGGCTACGAGTCTGGAATTATGGGGACCTCTTTCTCCTGTCCGAATGCAGCTTCAGCTTTTGGGCTATTGAGAATATATTATCCTGATCTGGATAACGATGAGTTGGAAGATTTAATGTGTGAAAATGCAGATGCGGGAATCTATGATATAAACTCAGACCCTGAGTTTGAAGACAGGCTTGGCTGTGGAATGGTGGATATTCACAAGGCAATCGGAGGAAGTTTTTCTCCCTATATTGAATATGTAACTCACACGGTTATCCCTTTAGAGGGCGATGGTGATGGAAATTTGAATCCAGGGGAGAGCGCGCAGCTCAGGGTGACCCTCTCAAACGAGCAGGGGTGGCAGCAGGCAGAAAATGTGTTTGTTAGCTTGACCTCAAGTGACCCTAATGTAGCGATTATTGATGGTGAGGCAGAGTATACAAATATAATTTATCCTGGAGGAGTGGGGATTAATTTTACTGATCCGTTTGAGGTTTCAATATCAGAAGATGTAAACATTGGAGATGTGGAATTAATATTAAGTGTTACAGCTAATGGTGTTGATGGATATGAATATAACACAGATATTTACTTTGAAATTTTATTAGCTATTAATCAGGATGGTTTTCCTCTATTAACGAACCAGATATTATCTTCTCCAGCTTTGGCAGATCTTGATGGAGATGGTGTGGATGAGATCGTTATTACCGA
>DASCRE010000191.1:0-6167 GCA_034408645.1 Fidelibacterota bacterium
GCCCAAGAAGACAAGTAAAAAGAAGACAGAACCAGGAAAAAGGAGCCGATCCCAATAAACGAAGCGGAGAAGACAGAAGATCTGAAAATGACAGAAGAGATACCTGATTGTAGTCAAATAATTATAAATAAAAAACCCCTGTTTCAGGGGTTTTTTATACTCGCGTAGTTAGGGGGGGATCTTTTTTCAGTGTATGAATTTGTTCTGGATCAAGATCACGGCGATAATATTCAAATGTTTTTCCGGTATCCTGCCAGTTTTCAACACGATTTAAAATTTTGATATCTCCAGTAAAATTTGAAGATACTCCTATTTTAACGTGTCCGGTAATATAGCGAATAGATTCTCTTTTTTTTGCCCAATTCAAATAGACCCGTTTCAGCATTTTAGCATATCCACATCCCTTATATTGAGAAATAACAACAAATGCATAAGTGTACAGGGTATTTCCTTTACCAAAATTTTCATCTGTTCGTGCCCATGGTTCATGGCTTAATTCTTCAATCAGAATACCAATGATATATCCGATAATGTCACCACGGTATCGAGCAATGAAGGGCAGTGATCCCGGTTTATTAAAATATTTTTGGATGGTCACCTTGGTTAGAACAGCTTTTTCACCATATTCTTTAGCTAAGTGTTCAGAGATCGCAAAGAGAGCAGGATAATCTTCCTTTCCTATATGTTCAAGCAGTTCAATTTGAAACACCCCGCTGGAAGCGATTATTCGAGATTTTGTGTTTAATTTTTTTGTTAATGAGAGCTGTTCCATACCTAAAATTACATCATCAGAGAATTGAATTTGAATGAATAATATTCAATTCTTTTACTCGTGTCATTTCATTTGCGAAGTAAATTCAATCCATGGTTTCATTTAATAATAGATTAAAAAAACATATAGCTGACCTATCTTCTTATTTATGTGTCGGCCTAGATATTTCTCCGGAATCCTTGGGGAGCTCGAGTTCTCTTTCTCAATGTATTGATCATGCCAATAGGGTTATTGATGCTACCATAGATTTGGCAGTGGCATTTAAACCCAATTTGGCATTTTTTGAACAGTGGGGAAGTGCTGGATACAAATGGCTAGAAGACACAATGGAATATATAGATAACAGAACATTTACAATTGCAGATGGGAAAAGAGGTGACATCGGTAATACAGCTGAGAAATATGCGCAATCTATTTTTGATCATTTTGGGTTTGATGCGGCCACGGTCAATCCGTATATGGGTGAAGATGCCATCGTTCCATTTATTAAACGTCCTGATAGAGGGGCGTTTATTTTGTGCAAAACATCAAATCCATCTTCAAGTAATTTCCAAAACAGCGAGAATGGACAAAAGCATATATTTGAGTTGGTAGCAAGAAAATCTGTAGCTCTAAACTCAACGGAAAATGTGGGCCTAGTTGTAGGGGCAACCATACCTGAAGATATAAGGACAGTTCGCCATATCGCTCCTGAACTCCCATTTCTGATTCCTGGAGTGGGCGCACAGGGCGGTGATTTAGAAAAGAGTATGCAATATGGTAATGAAAATGGGCTGGCATTAATTTCAGTATCCCGGGGAATTATTTTTTCCGGTGATAAGACTGAAAAAGCTATTAGGTCAACTGCCAAAGATTATAAAGATAAAATGATGGACCTAGTTCATGGATAGCACAGAGATTATATCATATTTCAAATCTACGGGAGCTCTTCTTGATGGGCATTTCCAATTAACCAGCGGGAGGCACAGTAATAAATATTTTGAAAAATTTACACTACTTTCAAATCCTGATGTGGTAGATAAACTCTGTAAACCAATTTATTCGATATACAAAGACCAGAAAATCGACATTGTTCTTGGGGCGGCTACCGGAGGAATAATTTTAGCGTATGAGTTGGGGAAACAGTTGGGAACGAAGGGAATTTTTGCAGAACGGGTGAACGGAAAGTTAAAATTTAGACGAGGGTTTTCTCTGGGAAAAGGTCAAAGGATATTATTGGTTGATGATGTTGTAACAACAGGTGGTTCCGTGCTTGAGCTGATCAATTTGACAGAAAATATTGGAGCAAACATCATTGGAATTGCAGTAATGTTTGACAGAACGAATGGGGAAATTGATTTTCGATATCCCTTTTTTGCACTTCATTCAGAAAAAATTGAATCCTGGAAACAGGAAGAGTGTCCTCAATGTATACAACACATTCCGCTGACGAAACGCGGAAGTACTGGTAAATAAATAACAAAATGAAAAGGAGAGAAAGATGATACGTACTATTTGTACAGTATTTTTTGGGATTTTCCTGGTGGCAGGATGTTCAAAGTCGGAAGCTAAAGAAGAAGCAAAGAATCAAACTGAAAATCAAAATAAAGGTCAAAGTACAATGCATGCAAAGATAGAAACTTCAAAAGGAGAAATAGTCCTATTTCTGGAATATGAAAAAACACCCATGACAGTAGCAAATTTTGTTGGTTTAGCCGAAGGCAATTTGGAAAATACAGCAAAACCAGTGGGAGAACCCTACTATGATGGCATAAAATTTCATAGAGTAATTAATGATTTTATGATACAGGGAGGTGACCCTACAGGTACAGGGGGAGGCGGTCCGGGATATAAATTCCCTGATGAGATCCACCCTGATCTAAAACACAGTGGTGCAGGAATTTTGTCCATGGCAAATGCAGGTCCAGGAACAAATGGAAGTCAATTTTTTATTACCCATAAAGCAACACCATGGCTTGATGGAAAACATACGGTTTTCGGTCACGTAATTTCTGGTCAAGATATCGTCAATAGTATCATGCAAGATGATATCATTGAAAAGGTAACGATAACTAGAAAAGGTGAAGAAGCGGAAAGTTTTGATGCCCCGACAGTTTTCAAAGCCAAGCAGGAAGAGATCACCGAAAAGAAAAAATTAGATGATCAAAAACAGGCAGAAGAGTTTTTAAAGCTGACCGAAGGTGCAACTGCAACAGAGAGTGGATTAAAATATTTCATCATGGAAGAAGGAGATGGCGAAAAACCAGAATCTGGTCAAACCGTATCTGTTCATTATTCAGGTTATTTGGTAGATGGAACCAAGTTTGATTCATCCTACGATAGAAACAAACCTTTTGAATTTTCTCTGGGCCAAAGACAAGTGATTGAAGGTTGGGATGAGGGTGTCGCTTTACTACATGTTGGATCCAAAGCAAAGTTTATCATTCCTCCTGAATTGGGATATGGAGAAAGAGGAGCAGGACGTGTGAATCCGCCCAATGCCACATTGGGTTTTGAGGTGGAATTATTATCAATAAAATAAATATCCTATTTTCATTATTGACTTTTTATCGATGATTTAAATGAAAATTGGTCTAGGCTTGGGTGGTGGAGGGGCCAGAGGATTAGTACACATTGGTATCCTCAAAGTTTTGCATACACATAAAATCCCAATTTCTGTTATCGCAGGTACAAGCGCAGGAGCGATTGTAGGAGCTATGTTTGCTGCAACCCAAGACCCTGAATGGATTGAGGATCGTTTTAAAAAATTCTTTAATCATGACCTCTTCAAAAATCTAGGTACAGAACGAATGGTCCCTGTTTCTGGGCAAAGATCACCCCTAACTCAATTTGCCCAAAAGGTGAGGGACAGAATGGTCATTGCGCTGTCCATGCAAAGGTCTTCAATCGTGAAAAAATCTCGATTAAAAGATGCCCTATCCTTTTTAATCCCGGTAGCAACCTTCAGCGAATTATTGGTTCCTCTAAAAGTAGTAGCAACCGATCTGGTATCCTCAAACACAATTGTCTATTCAGAGGGTGATTTGGTTGAGGCCGTAGTTCAAAGCAGTTCTATTCCCGGATATGTAGAGCCCACATTAAAGGAGAACTCAGTTATCATAGATGGAGGAATTGGGATGCCAAATCCTGTAAGCCTTCTAGATGATGATGCAGATTTTTTAATCTCTGTGGATATTAAAAAGGAACTAACACGTCATAAATTGGATTTAAATATTTATGATATACTCCAGAGGTCAGAAGAGGTGACACATTACAAATTGTCATCTGATCTGGCTGCACAGGCTCATCATGTTGTGCACCCTAAAGGGATGCATTATCATTGGGCAGAATTCAATGAAATGGATTCACTGGTCAATAAAGGGAAGGCAGCTATGGAAGAAAATATTCAACAATTAAGAGATGAGATTAAGACATATTATAGTTATTGCTCTCGGATTAAACGCTGGTTTGGTATCCAATAAATCAATTACCTTTATTGATTTTAATTTCTGAAAATAAATGATTTATTTTTCATACTTAGTTAGACCGATACTGTTGATTCTTTCGATCAACTTATTGCCGGCAGAGAAACTGGCACCTGTAACTCTGTCTGCGAAGGCAGAATCGCATCCGAGGGCAGGTGAAGTTTTCAATCTCTCTATTCATACAGAATTAGATGAGGGCTGGCATATTTGGGGGGTCCACAACGTCCCGGCATGGAAAGGTCCCGTCCCCACTTCCATTGAAATCAATGATGAGAAAGTAAGTAAAACAGGGAAGGTGATAGAACCTACACCTATTGTAAAATTTGATGAAGGATTTGAGATAGATATTCCCTATCATGAAAAAACATTAGATTTTATTCTTCCGGTTTTGTTAAAGGATGATCTTAACATTGGGAACGCTGAATTGATGGTGTCGGTTCAATATCAGACCTGTAATGACCGATTGTGTTTACCACCTAAAACAGTGGAATTGATGGTCCCGGTTTTTATTGAATCTGGAAGTGCTAGGAGTGATAGAATTTCATTTTCGGAAAACTCTGGAGCAAATGTAGGGGGAACCTCTCAGTTGGATATTGCTATCGAGAAAGGGATCCTCTCTTTTATTTTACTATCCCTATCCATGGGTTTTTTAGCCTTGTTAACACCCTGTGTGTTTCCGATGATTCCCATAACCGTATCTTTTTTCACTCAACAAGGAGAAAAAGATGGGGCCAACACCTTCAAGCAGGCATTTATCTATACATTGGGGATTGTAGGTACATTCAGTGTGTTAGGATTGCTTCTAGCAGCAACCTTGGGAGCCTCAGGTGCAAATCAGTTAGCAGCCAATCCTTGGGTGAACTTATTCATTGGCGGATTGTTCATATATTTTGCTCTATCTCTCTTTGGAATGTATGAGATTCAGTTGCCGGAATCCTTCAGACAATTTTCTGTGAAGCAGGAAGACAGAGAAGGATATGTAGGAACCTTATTTATGGCATTTACCTTTACACTGACCTCTTTTACCTGCACCGTTCAGTTTGTGGGATTATTACTTGTAGCAGCTTCCCAGGGACAATGGTTTTGGTCACTGATTGGTATGATTGTTTTTAGTACAGCTTTTGCAACTCCATTTTTCTTTTTAGCATTATTTCCACAGTATTTAGCAAAAATGCCTAAATCCGGTGGTTGGTTGAACTCTGTAAAAGTGGTCATGGGTTTTCTGGAGATGGCTGCAGCATTCAAATTTTTCAGTAATACTGATATGGTATGGAACTGGGGATTTTTTACACACACGTCAGTTCTTGCAATCTGGACAATTATTACACTTTTAACCGGTCTTTATGTATTAGGTATAATTCGACTCCCTCATGATTCCCGATTAGAAACTGTATCAATACCTAGATTGATGTTGTCAACGTTCTTTCTTACATTTGGTCTTTACCTAGGGACCGGACTATTTGGCCAACCGATTCACGGGCTCATTATTTCATATTTACCACCAAGGGTGAATTTTCAATCAGATATTAGTGGAAAGGGAATGCATCTTCAGGAAGATTTTCTATGGCACCAATCTTTGGAAACGGGATTGAGTGAGGCCCAGGATTCTGGAAAGCCTATTTTTATTGATTTTACTGGATACACATGCACAAACTGTCGTTGGATGGAATCCAATATATTTACTCAACAAGGAGTGAAAAAACGGTTAGAACAATTTGTTTTAGTACAGCTATTTACTGATGGAGGAGAAAACTACCGTGAGAAACAAAATTACGAAATCGAACGATTTGGGACAGCTGCGCTACCATATTATGTCTTACTGACACCTGAAGATAAAGTGATCGCAGAATTTCCAGGAATGACACGTAATGTAGATGAGTTTTTATCCTTTTTAGATAAAGCACTATGAAAATAAAAATTCTATTCCATAT
>DASCRE010000192.1:0-1637 GCA_034408645.1 Fidelibacterota bacterium
GATAATTGTTGACCTAGTAAAGGACCTTTGCGGAGGCGAATTGGTGTCAAATATGACAGACACCTATCCTAAAAAGATATCTCAGCCACAAATACAATTAAGATTACAACGTGTTAACCAACTATCCGGAATACAAATTCCCAATAAATTCATTCAAAACACCTTTGATAAGTTGGGTGTTGAAATTATATCTAGAGGAAGGGAGATATGGGAATGTATCCCACCCTCATTTCGTCCTGACCTTACACGAGAGATAGATCTTATTGAGGAAATAATTCGTATTTACGGTTATGATAACATATCCAGCGACACTACATTTTCCGGTCTATTAAATGTCAATATACAAGATCCTCAAGGTGAAATAAAAAATATTCAGAATATTTTTAAAGGGTTAGGATATAATCAATGTTATTCAAATTCATTGCAATCTGAGACTATTTCTCGAACCAGCGGAAAATCTGTAATTATCATGAATCCACAAAGTGATAAAATGACTCACTTAAGAACTTCCCTCATTCCTGGATTAATTGACACCTTAAACTACAATATTAACAATGATAGAAATAATATTCAGTTTTTTGAAATGGGAAATGTTCATATTATAAAGGGAAAATCTAGGGAAGAATATATGCTGATAAGCGGAATTCTTTATGGCTTGGACTCCCCTGAAAGTATCCATAAACAGAAGAATACAAATATTCATTCAATATTCACTTTAAAAGGTCATATAGAAGCATTAATGTGGAAGATAACTCATCGTAATATAAAAATAATATCAGAAAATGACTGTTTATTTACTCCTGGATTTTCCATTAGTCTTAAAAAAACAAAAATTGGAAAATTTGGGAAAATATCAAAAGGTTATATAAAAAATAAAATGAATAGTAATCTCAAAGATGTGTATGGATTTGAATTGATGACAAATCATCTCCTGAAATATATGAAAGTTGTCACACCATATATCCATATTTCAAAATATCCAAAAATTGAAAGAGAAATAAATTTCATACTATCCAATAGCATTGATTCTGGTGAAATTGTAACATATATAAAAAAATCAGGTAAAGGCTTGTTAAAATGGATAAATCCCGTAAATTTATACAGACATGATTCACTTGGAAATGATAAAAAGAGCATCGTTTTCAAAATGATTTTTCAAAGTGAAACAAAAACACTCGAAGATAAAGAGATTAATTCAATAATTGATGAGATCATTACAAACGTGACATCGAAATTTAAAGCAGAATTAAGAGCATGAGTGAAATAGAAAATTTCGAAATCCTCGAAAATAAAGTGAAACAACTTGTATCTGAACTAAAGAACATTCGGAAAATATCCCAATCAACTGAGGTAGGAACCCTCGATCTAACCAATAAATTGGCAAAAATTGAATTGAAAGTAAAAAATCTTCTTGCTATACTGGAAGAAGAATAGGATAATGGAAGACGAACAAAAATCCCTTGTACGCGTCAGTATCTTTGGACATGAATATACAGTTAAGGCACCGGCTGATCCTGAATATATAAAGGAAGTTGCTGAATATGTTAGCAAAAGGATGAAAGAAGTGAAGAAAGGGTTAGCTTCTGATCAATCCACATCACGGATCGCAATTTTAACTGCTATGAATATCGCTGATG
>DASCRE010000193.1:0-30882 GCA_034408645.1 Fidelibacterota bacterium
GGAATGACAAAAACTCTGCAGCCACCACACTAAAAAAAATATCTATTATTGAAAAAGATATTCAGACATGGGACACTCTGAATCAGATGCAAGGTGACATTGGTGTACTATTTGAATTTCTCAATGAAGGCGAGTCAACAGTTGAAGAAGTTGAAAAAGAAATAATTGAGTTCTCCAGTTTACTTCGTGACCAGGAATTAAAACTGATTTTAGGTAAACCTGAAGACATGGAAAATGCGATTTTGACCATTCATCCCGGTGCAGGAGGAACAGAGAGCCAGGACTGGGCGAACATGCTTTACCGTATGTACAATCGCTGGATTGAAAGGAAAGGGTTTTCTCAAAAATTATTGGATTACCAGCCCGGAGATGAAGCTGGAA
The DNA here is from genome assembly GCA_034408645.1 of Fidelibacterota bacterium. Classification (GTDB taxonomy): domain Bacteria; phylum Fidelibacterota; class Marinisomatia; order Marinisomatales; family AB-629-J13; genus AB-629-J13. The sequence continues at coordinate 382 of DASCRE010000193.1, forward strand.
TAAAGGATGTGACAATTGAGATTGGAGGAGATTATGCATACGGTCAATTAAAAGCTGAAGCGGGCGTCCACCGTCTGGTTCGTATCTCACCATTCGATGCAAACAGCAGAAGGCATACGTCTTTTGCCAGTGTGTTTGTATATCCATCGATTGAAGAGGAAATTAAAATAGAAATAGATTCCAATGATCTACGAATTGATACATTTCGAGCTAGCGGTGCCGGAGGACAACATGTGAATAAAACTGATTCAGCAATTAGGATTACCCATATTCCATCTGGAATAGTGGTGCAATGCCAAAATGAACGCTCCCAGCATAAAAATAAATCACAGGCGATGAAAGTTTTGAAAGCCCGATTATATCAATTGGAATTGGAGAAGGAAAGGGAATCCGCTCAGGAATTAGCCAGTGAGAAAAAAGATATTGGTTGGGGAAGTCAGATACGTTCTTATGTATTTCACCCATATAATATGGTTAAAGATCATCGTACAAAAGAAGAAACATCCAATACACAGGCTGTAATGGATGGGGAGATAGATAGATTTATTCAAACGTATTTAATGCAACATATGAGTCAATAATGTCAGAAGAAAAAACAGGTCTTAAACAAATCATACAATTCCGAAAACAAAAATTAGAGGAACTTCGACAAGATGGTGTAGAGCCATTTCCTCATATTTTTAAACCTGAACTATCAAGTAGTGAAATCCTGAATAATTTTGAACGATTTGAAAATCAGACAGTCACTGCAGCTGGAAGGATAATGTCCGTTAGGAAAATGGGGAAAGCCTGTTTTTGTCATATTCAGGATCAGGAGGGACGCATTCAACTATATATTCGTCGGGATGATGTGGGGGAACAAAACTACACTCATTTTAAATTATGTGATATTGGTGATTTTATCGGTGTAGAGGGAAATGTATTCAAAACAAAAACCGGAGAAGTTTCCATTTATGCCGAAACAATAACAATTTTGTCAAAAAGTATCAGGCCTTTGCCCATTGTAAAAGAGAAGGATGGAGAAATATTTGATGCTTTTACAGATAAGGAACAGAGGTACCGTCAGCGGCATTTAGATTTAATCGTAAATCCTGAAGTGAAGAAAGTGTTTGTCCAACGGTCAAAAATCATTCGTCATATCAGAAAGTTTCTAGATGAACAGGGATTTTTGGAGGTAGAAACTCCTATTTTGCAACCACTGTATGGTGGAGCGAATGCCCGTCCGTTCACGACTCATCACAATGCTTTGGATCAACAATTCTATCTTCGTATAGCTGATGAACTGTACTTAAAACGACTCATCATTGGTGGCTTTAATAAAGTCTATGAAATGAGTAAGGATTTTAGAAACGAGGGTATTGACAGAAATCATAATCCTGAGTTTACCATGCTTGAATGGTATGAAGCATACGCCGATTATGAAAAAAATATGGAAACGGTGGAAACCTTGATGAAATACGTAGCAGATTCTTTGGATATCACCACAGTCGTCTGGAATGATGTTACTATTGATTTCTCAAAACCATTTTTACGAAAACCCATTTTTCAATTGATGAATGATATATTTGGGATGGATCTTTCAAGTTCAGATGAACAGGATTTATCCAGATTATGTAAAAATAATGGGTTGGACATGAAAAAAGATGCGACCTACGGACAATTCTTGGATGAATTGATGAAACATATTGTTGAGCCGACCTTAATCCAACCAACTTTCGTTACAGATTATCCTAAGGTAATTTCCCCTTTGGCCAAAGGTCACAGAAACGGTAATCCAGAATTAGTGGAACGATTTGAACTATTCATTGCTGGAACAGAATTTGCAAATTCTTTTACGGAGTTAAATGATCCCATCGAACAAAGGATACGATTTGAAATGCAGGCAAAATTGCTTCAAGAAGGAGATGAGGAGGCTCACCCAATTGATGAACAGTTTTTAGAAGCAATGGAAACGGGAATGCCACCTACTGGAGGCGTAGGTTTAGGTATTGATCGTTTGGTTATGCTTATGACTGGTCAACGTTGGATAAAAGATGTCATTCTATTTCCAACCCTCAGATCTGTATAACGTTAGACAAAAATATGTCATTTATCAGTACCGTATCATATCGCCATTTACGGTCACCAGCTTCTAATAGTTTTACATCATTTGCAAGTTTACTGTCTGTGATTGGATTGGCAATTGGAATTACAGCCCTTTTTATAACTATGAGTATTCTAAATGGGTTTGAAAAAACCCTTTCAAAAAAATTGGTATCATTTGATGGACATATTCAGATTCAACATATTTTAGGCTATCCAATTTCGGAGAATCAAGATAGTTTAAACCAATATTTAAGTTCTCATATAACTGATTTGAGGGCAGTTTCTTATGTAAGAAAACCCGTTATTGTTCGCAAAGGTCAGAGAATTCAAAGTGTTCTATTAGAAGGGATCCCTGAGAATGATTCTTCATATAAAATGGGTTCATTGTTGAAATTTGGATCTCCACATTTGAAAAATAACCATTGTTTAATAGGTAAAAGATTAGCTGACGAACTGGACGTTATGGTGGGTGATAAAATTGTTTTTACACAAATGGATGCATATACTTCAAAAATGAATGGAACACAATTAAAACAAATGACTGTTGGAGGGCTATTCCAGTCAGGTATCACTGAGTATGACAGATCAATGGTATATACTTCCTTGAAGGATGCCAAAGAATTTTTATCAATGGACGGACAAATATCAGGAATATCTATTCACCTGAAAAACAATAAAATTATTCATCGTGTGACAGACGATTTATTTCAAATATTGGGGTATCCTTATTTTATCACAACTTGGAAAGAAAAACACAGCAACCTTTACAAGTGGATGTCTGTTCAGCAATGGCCTATTTTGATTATTTTCAGTATGATTGCCTTAGTTGGAATTATAAATATTGTATCTGCTATTTGCATGATAATCATAGAAAAAATAAAAGAAATTGGCATTTTAAAAGCATTAGGTTGTACACGAAAACAGATTCGAACCATTTTTATGGTTGAGGGAACAATTATTGGTACAGTCGGCACAATTCTGGGAGGCATTTCATCTATTTTCTTAATTTGGCTCCAAGCAGAATATCAATTGATTTCCATACCTGAAGATGTGTATTTCATGGATAGAATACCAGTAATTATATCGTGGAAATATTTTTATCTTATTTTTATTTCGAGTATATTGATTTCAATAATGGCATCTGTTTTGCCCACATCTTATGCAGGAAAAATTAAGCCTGCTGAAGCTGTTAGATACGAATGAATCCCACTACATTTATTGCTAAGAGATTTTTTCATACAGGAAATAACTTTGCAGGAAAATATACTGGATGGATAGCAGTGCTAGGCATTGCCATCGGTTGTTTTGCATTGATTGTCTCGATAGCCGTATTAAATGGATTTGAGTCAAAAGTGAGTGAAAAAATCGTTGGTATCGAAGGAGAAATTCGGATTGAGGGTAATAATATTTCTGAAGGAACAATAAATAATTTGAAAGACTTGCAGGGAATAAATCAATTGATGCCATTTATAAGTGGAAAAGGGGTTGCCATTAATGAGGCAATGGAAACTGCAGTGGTTCGTGTAAAAGCTGTGATGGTAGATTCGATTTCAGAGTTTTATTCTATAGGGAGTGTGACTCAAATCGATAACATATATAATGAAAAGAATAATCAGATTTATATAGGTGAAACGCTCTCAGAAAAATTGCAATTAGACTTGGGAGATGAAATTAGTTTCACTAATCCTCAATCTATGAGACTTTCGATCGGATTCCCTCTACAGGTGAAAGGGATAGTGGGAGGTATTTTTTCTTCTAAAGTACTGGATTATGATGAACGGTTAGTTTTTATTCCGTTGGCAATGGGAAGAAATCTATTTTCTACATTACACAATAATAACGGGATAGATATACGAGTTGCTCAGGGAGTATCTCTTAATACCACAAAAAATGAAATTATATCTTTAGTTGGGGAACAGGGTCTGGTTGAGACATGGAAAGATTATCATTCTGCATTAGTTCAGGCAATGCAGTTAGAAAAAAAAGGGGCAATCATGGTTCTGGGATTGATAATTGTGGTTGCCTGTTTTAATCTCATTTCTAACCTTGTTTTAATCATTAGACAAAAATGGAGAGAATTAGGAATGTTGAAGGTTATGGGTTATTCCAGCAAAGATATTAAGAATATTGTAATCAATCAGGGTTTAATACTAGGATGCATAGGATGTTTCGCCGGTTCAACGATTGGTGGACTATTAGTTTGGTTGCAAACTAATTTGGATTTACTCCCTCTGCCAGAAGACATTTATTTTATGGAAGCACTTCCAATGAAACTACCATTCACTGAATTCTTACTTGTTCCTATTTCAGCTTTGGTTTTGGTTTATGTCGCATCTTATCTTGCTTCTAGGCGAGCAGTTATGATTCCCGTAATTAATGCAATTCAACTTGAAAAATGATTTTATCCTGCGCCCATATTAACAAATCTTATTCTAATGGACTAAATCGTCTTTTAGTTTTAAAAGATATCTCTTTGGAATTAAATGAGGGAGAAATTGTATCCATAATGGGTTCATCAGGATCAGGGAAATCAACATTGTTAAATATTTTAGGGACATTAGATTTACCTGACTCTGGTATTGTTAAAATAAATGGGAAGGATGTATCAAAAATATCAGAAAAAGAAACGGCACAATTGAGAAATAAAAAATTAGGTTTTGTCTTTCAGTTTCACCATCTATTACCAGAGTTTACCGCTTTTGAAAATGTATTAATTCCATCGTTGATTAGAGAAACTTCTCAAGAAGTGCGATCTCGTGCACTTGAGCTCTTTGAATTCATGAATTTGACTGAAAGAATGACTCATTATCCTCAACAATTATCCGGAGGAGAAAGACAGCGAGTTGCAATAATGAGAGCGCTCATCCAAAAACCTGCCCTAGTGTTGGCAGATGAACCAACTGGAAATTTGGATAAAACCAATACAAAAATCCTTTTGGACTTAATTAAAAAGATCAGTGATGAATTCAAACAAACATTTTTAATTGCCACTCATGATACAATGGTTGCTCAAATAGCTCATCGAAGGTTTTGTCTCATAGACTCTACGTTGAATGTGATGGATAACCTTTGATTCTTTCTTACTAAAGGGTAATTTTGAATATATGAAAGAGAATTTTTCTAAACGAGTTCAATCCATAATGCGGTACGCAAAAGAAGAGGCGATCCGTTTAGGTCATAGTTATGTTGGTTCTGAACATCTTCTTCTAAGCATGATAAAGAAGGGAACGGGTGTGTCATTTAAATTATTTGAAATATATAATTGTGATTTGGATGAGATGTGTTTAATGATTGAGGACTTGATTAAAACTTCAAATGATACAGTGACATTGGGGCATCTTCCATTGACAAGACGAGCTGAACGTATTTTACGGAATACATATAATGAAGCCACGAAATTAAATGTCACTGTGGCAGATGACGAGCATCTTCTTTTGGCTATTTTAAGAGAACCTGAGGGTATTGCCTTTGAGACTCTTAATGCATTTAGTATCAATTATAAAATAATTAGGGAATTACTAGTAGAAAAAAAAGAATTTAAAAAAAATAAAAATGTAACCGCATTTGTTCCTGAAAAAATCACAAAACAGAAAACTCCAGCTCTAGATCATTTTTCAAGAGATATAACTTTTTTAGCTAAAAAAAACGAATTAGACCCGATTATCGGAAGAGAAAATGAGATTGAACGGGTCTCTCAAATCTTAACTAGAAGGAAAAAAAATAACCCCGTTCTCATTGGAGAACCGGGGGTTGGTAAAACAGCCATTATTGAAGGATTAGCCCAAAGAATAATTACTAAAACTGTACCCCGGATTCTTCACAATAAACGCATTCTTGCGTTAGATCTAGCGGCAATTGTTTCTGGCACAAAATATAGAGGGCAGTTCGAAGAACGAATAAAAACCATTATGACTGAACTGGAGGACACAAAAGATATCATTTTATTTATAGATGAATTACATACTTTGGTCGGTGCTGGAAGTGCAGCAGGTTCGTTGGATGCTTCCAATATGTTTAAACCCGCCTTGGCGAGAGGAGACATACATTGTATTGGAGCAACGACCTTGGATGAATATAGAAAACATGTTGAAAAAGATGGAGCATTGGAGCGCAGATTTCAAAAGATATTGGTTCATCCTCCATCGGTGGAAGAATCAATAGAAATTTTGGAAGGACTGAAGGCAAACTATGAAGTTCACCACAATGTTACTTACTCTCAAAAAGCAATCGAATCATGTGTCTATTTATCTCACCGATATATTTCTGAACGTTTTCTACCAGATAAAGCAATAGATATTATGGATGAATCAGGCTCAAGGGCTTATATTCATAATTTGACAGTTCCAAAAGATATATTGGATATTGAGATTGAAATTGATCAAATCAATCGGGAAAAAGAAACTGTAGTTTCACTCCAAAAATTTGAGGAAGCTGCTGCTTTGAGAGATTGTGAACAAAAACTCCATAGAAAGCTTAAAAGAGCACAAAAAATGTGGAATGAGGAAGATAAGAAACACCCTGTGGAAGTAACAGAAGAGATGATTTCAGATGTTGTTGCACAAATGACTGGAATCCCCCTTAATAAAGTTGTTCAATCTGAATCTCAAAAATTATTGAATATGGGTAATGAATTAGGTAAAAAAATAATAGCTCAAGATGAAGCAATACATTGTCTTACACGGGCAATCAGGAGAGCACGGACGGGCTTAAAAAACCCCGAACGTCCCATCGGTGTTTTCCTTTTTCTTGGTCCGACAGGGGTTGGAAAAACAGAATTGGCAAAAGTGTTAGCTGATCAAATGTTCAACCGACAGGAGGCTCTCATAAAATTAGATATGTCTGAATATAGAGAACGATTCTCTGTGTCACGGCTTATTGGTGCCCCACCAGGATATGTAGGCTATGAAGAAGGTGGAAAGCTAACAGAGCAGATTCGAAGAAATCCATTTTCAGTTGTACTTTTTGATGAAATAGAAAAAGCACATTTTGATATTTTTAATTTATTATTGCAATTGTTTGATGAAGGTGTATTAACAGATGGTCTCGGTAGAAAAATTGATTTTAAAAACTCAATTATTATAATGACATCAAACTTGGGTACCAAAGATTTGAAGTCTAATACATTTGGGTTTGATAATAAACAAAGTGGATTCAATTCTGCTATAATTAAAGAAAGTGTTTTAGAAAAAATGAAAGACACTTTTAATCCTGAATTTATTAATCGAGTAGATGAAGCTATCGTATTTAATCCATTATTGGAAAAAGATGCACTAAAAATAATTGATATTTTTCTGGAAGATTTGATAAAGAATTTGACCGATATGGGGATAAAAATTTCCATTACTAAAAAAGCTAAAGCTGCCATGGTAAATCATGGTTTCAGCCAGGAGTACGGTGCGCGAAATTTATATAGGGAAGTTCAATCCTCTTTAGAGGACCCCATAGCTGAAATGCTTTTGGATAATGAAGTGTTAATAGGTGATACTATTAAAATAGATGCTCAAAAGGGAAATATAAAAATTACCACCATATCAAAAGAAACCCTTCAAAAAGACTCTAACGAAGCCTCCTTATAACAGATAACCTAACTAAAACCCCGGGTTATTCCCTGCTATTGTCTGCCATAAAATAATATTTACAAATATTATATGCCAATAAGACACATTAATTATTGTGGTATAATAGTTGACTTGAATAACTCACAAAATCGTTAGTTAATTTGCTCATTAAAATTGGAGAATAATAGTTATGGGAAAAGTTATTGGAATTGATTTAGGTACTACAAATTCTTGTGTTGCTGTTTTGGAAGGAGGAGAGCCTTCAGTTATAAGTAATCCAGAAGGGGGAAGAACTACCCCTTCTATAGTTGCGTTTGCGAAAAATGATGAACGGCTTGTAGGTCAACCGGCAAAACGACAAGCGGTAACCAACCCAACAAATACCATTTATTCTATCAAACGGTTTATGGGACGCATGTATAATGAAGTGAGTACAGAGATGAGCGAAGTCCCTTATGAGATAGTAAAGACTTCCAGTGGAGCAGCGACAGTCAAAGCAGGTGGTAAGGAATATACTCCTCCAGAGATCAGTGCTATGGTTTTACAAAAGTTAAAACAGATGGCAGAAGACCACTTAGGAACAAAAGTTACCGATGCGGTCGTGACAGTTCCTGCTTATTTCAATGATTCCCAGAGACAGGCAACTAAAGATGCAGGGAAAATTGCAGGATTGAATGTTAGGCGGATTATCAATGAGCCGACTGCCGCATCATTGGCATATGGGTTGGATAAGAAAAAAGATGAGAAAATTGCTGTTTTTGATTTAGGAGGAGGAACATTCGATATATCTGTTTTGGAATTAGGAGACGGTGTTTTTGAGGTTAAATCAACTAATGGAGACACCCATTTAGGCGGTGACGATTTTGACCAAAAAGTCATTGATTGGATTGCAAATGAATTTAAGAAAAGCGACGGGGTTGACTTAAAAAAGGATCCCATGGCAGTTCAGCGATTGAAAGAAGCTGCGGAAAATGCAAAGAAGGAATTGTCCAGTTCGAAACAGACTGACATTAATTTGCCATTTATTACTGCTGACTCTTCGGGGCCAAAACATTTAAATCTTAATCTCACTAGAGCCAAATTTGAAGAATTAGTTAGTGATCTTATCAACCGGATAATAAAACCTTGTAAAGATGCAATTAAGGATGCAAAACTTTCATCCTCTGAAATAGATGAGGTGATTTTGGTTGGTGGTTCAACCAGAATGCCTGCAATTCGGGAAAAAGTGAAAGAAATATTTAATAAGGAACCAAATAAGAGTGTCAATCCTGATGAAGTAGTTGCAGTTGGTGCTGCAATTCAAGGTGGTGTCTTATCTGGTGATGTTGATGATATTCTCCTTTTGGATGTAACTCCTTTATCTTTGGGGATTGAAACATTGGGGGGTGTTACAACAAAGCTGATTGAAAGGAATACGACTATTCCCACACGTAAGTCACAGGTATTCAGTACTGCTGCGGATAATCAAACTACTGTAGAAGTGCACGTTCTACAGGGGGAAAGAGAAATGGCCGTAGATAATAAGGCCATTGGAAGGTTTCACCTAGATGGTATACCTCCTGCACAAAGAGGTATCCCTCAAATTGAAGTAACATTTGATATCGATGCTAATGGTATTTTAAATGTGAACGCAAAAGATAAGGCCACTGGAAAAGAACAGAGCATTCGTATTGAAGCCTCTAGCGGATTATCTGATTCAGAAGTTGATAAGATGGTAAAAGATGCTAAGAAACATGAGGAGGAGGATAAAGATAAGCGTGAGTCAATCGAATTGAAAAATCAGGCGGAACAACTTATTTATCAAACGGAAAAGAATATTGATGAACATGGAGATAAATTGGGCTCTGAGAAAGAGGAGTTGAACGGTGCCTTGGAAAAATTGAAAAAGGCAAATGAAGGATCTAATATTGACGATATAAAAGCAGCGATTGATGAGCTGAACAATGTTTGGAATAAATCAGCTTCTAAAATGTATGAAGCGACCAAACCAGAAGAGCCAGACGAACCAGAAAAGGAGAAATCAAAGAAAAAATCAAAAACTGATAGTAAAGATGATAAAGAAATAGAAGATGCGGATTTCGAGGTTGTAGATTGATTTGATGGCTGTATATTTTTCAGCTTTGGGAAGAGCGCCATCATATGGCGCTCTTTTTGTTTTTGGAACTGTTAAGGTGTAATTTCGTTATTCCTATACCATCTGGATTAATCATGAAACAATTTCAAATTATCATAGTCTCAGGGATTATTATCTTGGGTGTATTTTGCTATACGCTTCTGCAACCCGGACTTTGGAAAAATCAAATATCTAATTATTGCAATAACAATTTATTAAAAGGGAGTTTGTGGAAAATAGATTTCGGTGATTTAAATGGAAATATGCTTTCAAAAATTACCGGAAAAGGAATGGAGATATATCATTCTAATGGAAATTCGGTAACATTTTCTGATTGGTCGGTTAAATTAAATATATTGAATACGCTCTTCAGATTACCATCTTTCGAGGTAATTAATATAAATGATTGTTCTATTCATATGTCAATTCTAGACGAAAATATATCAGATTCATCAACATCCCATCTCAATATTATCCCCAAAATGTTTCCAGATTTTCAGGTAAAGAGCTATTCGATTTCAGGGTCGATAAATGTTGAAAATAAGTTTTACCCTATAGCTTTCAGTTCACAAGGATCTGTGAAAGCAAAGGATAATAAGTTGAGTTTACAATTGAATAAGTCTGTAATTAATGATTCAATATATTGGGATAAACTTGAAATTGATGAAGGAAAAATTAGGTTGGATGCGGATGAGCAAAATATCTCAATGGAGTTAGAAGCAAATTGGAAAAATATTCCTATACACTATTCAATCCTTTTAAATGATAATAGGGAGAGATCTATCGAAAGTAATTTGGAGTTCAAGCATTTTAAACTGGTGGATTATTTACCTGATTTCCCTAAAATTAACCCCGATTTTAATCAATTGAGTGGATACATTAACTTCGATGTACATGGGAGTAATACAAGAACGAATTTGAAGTTATGGAATGATATTGGGGATACAATTCCAGGTAAATTCGATTTAGACATTAGAAAAAATATTGTTATAATTAATAATGGAAGGATTGAATTTAATTCTTCTTCATTAGATATAAATTTTATGCTTAATCCGGAGGGTCGGTTAGCTGGGTCATGTTATGCTCACCATCTCAAATTAGATGATTGGTTTAACACTCAATCTAAGATTATTTTAGATGGAGATTTTAATTATGAAGGTGTTATATCAAATGATAAAATTAGAGAATGGTCATTTTCTTCAGATGTTTTGGAGACCGGACTCTTACATAAAGATACTTTAACTGTTTCCGTTTCAGGAGCCTATGACGGTACCACCTTTGAATTAACAGAACCTCTGATAGCCATCCTCAACGGCCAGTATGTTAAGATGGATGGATTTTTTGATATCCCATCCAGTGAATCTCGATGGACTATAAGTTCGATGGATATGGATTTGGCACTACTCCCCTTCAAAATTAATGGAATTGACATAGATGGAAAAGTGACAGGAAGTATTAGTGCTAATGGAGATTTTGCATCACCATCAATTGAATTAGACCTATTAGTTGAAGATGTTAATGCATATTTATTTTCAAGTTCTCGATTGTTAGTAAAAGGGGATATCCAGAATCCAGAAATATTGCAAGGTGGTGGAATGAATTTGACTTTCGAAAATGGAAAGTGGTCTGGATTTGAGCTGGGCGAGGGCGAGTTGGATATGACATTTGACAAGGGAGATATTTTTATAAAGGATATTTCTACCATTTCCAGGGAAAACTTTCTGCAAGCTTCAGGTAAAATAATCCAGAGAAAAATTATTTCTCTTGACCGGATTCAAATGGCTTATGATTCTCATTATTTGGCAATCCCTCAATCAATAGAGGCTACACTTATTCACAATGGGATTTCAGTTAAACCTTTTGTTGTTCATGTGGATGATGGGGTTATTGAAGGAGTATTACAGGTAGACTCAAAGATAGATGGTAGAATAAAGATGTCTAATATCGATGGTGGTTTCATTAATAAATTTTTTCCAAAGAACAAATTAGATTTATACGGTCTTTTATTTGGTGAAATCGGATTTACTAAAACAGATCTTGACCAATCTGCTTCCTTTGATATGACTATGAAAAATGGACAAATTTATAATCAAGTTTTTAATGATTTGACACTTTCAGCTGTTTTTAAAAAAGGTACTATTCACATAGAAGAATTTTCTTTAACAAATAAGGAACAAACTGGTATACAGATTACTGGGAGTATCCCAATAAAAGAGATTTCTTCATCAAACACAGTTGATATCAGTTCACATTTCAGTTTTCTCAATACAGATATTTTAACTCAATTTATTCCTGATGGGTTTCCGATAGAAGGAATAGTCAGTGGTAATTTCAACCTTAAAAACGAAAACTCTTCGCCCCTTTATGAATTTTATTTAACCATAAAAAATGGCTCTTATGATAAAATTGATTTGGGAGCTGTGTCTGCTAAAGGATATTATAGAAATAACATATTAACATTCGATTCTTTTACTAGTACCAATTCTAAAGGGGATATTAAAGGTTCAGCTTCTCTCCCTATGAAATTAGATTATAATTCTATTGAATTTGGTAATAAAGTGTTAAATGAACCGGTAGATATAAACGTGAGAGGATCATTTAATCACATGGAATTTTTAACTGATTATTTATCAATAGCTGACTCTTTAAGAGGAACAGTGAACATTGAATTATCTATTAATGGAGGATGGGAGCAATTGATAAGAAATGGAAAGATATCATTGGAGGATTGTAGGTTGTATACTAGTACTCTTGGTGATCCAATAACTAAAATAGATGGAGAGGGGACACTGAAACAAAATATCCTGAATATTGACCAGTTTCAATGTATGAAATCAGGAAATAAATTAGGTGGTAAAAATCTATTTGTGAATGGGAATATCGATCTCACACAGTTTTTTAATCCAAATTATGATTTGCTGGTTTCTGGAGAAAAATTATTCTTTAAATCTCTTACCGATGATGTGGAGGGTGATGTAAATATAGATCTAAATATTGCTGGACGTGACACAGTTTCCATTGTTGGAACTATTCTGTTGAATGATTTAATGTTATTTAAAGAATTTACCACATCAGTTACAATTGGAAAGGAAGTTAGAAATGAGGAAAGTAGCCTGCTTTATTATGATATTGATTTTCCAATTAAAGAATCGATTTCATTAGTAAATAGTCAAATTGATGCAAAGCTTAGTGGAGAACTTCACTATACAAAATGGGGAAATAATACAGCTGATTATTCTGGGGAATTATTTTTTACTGATGGTAAATTTTATTACTATAGTGAAGTGTTTACTATATCGGAAGGTTTATTATATTTCACACGAAAAGGATTCAATCCGACATTAGATATAATTGCAATGACAGATATAGAAGATGAGGAAATACAAATTTCTTTTACCGGTCCACTTAATGAACCCAATTTGACGTTGAGCAGTGAGAGCGGATTTTCTCAGAGTGATATTCTAGAGTTATTAACTTGGGGTAAACGATTTGAAGATGAGTCAATTTCCTATACTGGACTTGGAAATCAAGCTGCAGAAAAACTTAAAAAATGGTTGGACACCCAATTTGATCGAAAAATAATGGAAATGAGTGGATTAAATGAGTTAGGGATTTTAGAAGAAGTTCAAATAGAAGGAGCAACAGGATTATTTGATCCAAATAAGGCTGATGCGTTCTCTATTAAAGCAGGCCTTTCCAAGAAGATATCTTTACAATATGCATACCACAGATCTTTTTCTTTAACAAATCCCAACCACATGGTTGGAATTGAATATAAGGTAAACCGACATTTTTCATTGTTGGGTAATGTAGATGAAAATGGGCGGGTACATGCTAAATACAGACTACGCTACTCCTATTAAGATAATATAATGAAAAAGAAATTTATGTTGTTTGTTTTGATAGCAACCCTATCATCAAATCTTTTTGGGGAAAGTAAAACTAAACTCGTTGTAAGGTCGGTGAATATTAATGGTGTACATTCCCTGAATAGTTTTGATTTATTACGTGTTATCAGAACTAAACCGTCTTCTGTATTTAATAAAGAATATTTTGATAGAAGACTTGTGAAATTTGATGCGATTAGCTTAAAAACATTTTGTATATCACAAGGATTTTTATCTTCCACTGTGAAAGATTCTGTAGTGATTCAAGACGAATCTGTAAATATATATTTTAATATTATAGAAGGGGACCAAGTTATATTAAAACAAGCAAAAGTTTTGGGAAATTATAAAATTTTGGAAAGTCGAATATTAGACATTTTGTCATTGAAAGTAAATAATCCTTATAACCCCATAGCTCTGAATAAAAACTTGTCTGAATTAAATAATGAATATCAACGGTTTGGAAAACTGTTCAATAAAATTAATGTATATGAATCAGTTGAAGATTCAGCAGAAATTATGATTGAAATAAATGAAGGCAAAGACGTTTATATAAAATCATTTTCTATTGAAGGGATTGAAGGGATTAATCATTATTTGGCAGAGAGAGAATTGACCTTCAACAAAGGGGAAATTTATCATAAAGATAAAATTGATCATTCTCAACGACGTCTACTGGAGACAGGGATATTTTCATTTGCTCAAATTTCTCCAGCTCCTATATCTGGTAGTGATTCAACAGCCCATTTAACAATTCACATGAAACAATTTAAACCCCGTGAATGGCAGTCTATAGGTGGTTATTATCCAATAGAATATTATGAGGGGGCAGAACCATTGCCCGGTGCAGGTGCAGAAATTGGATGGAGAAATAGAAGTATAAATGCTTCTACTACAAACCTTAATATCAATCTAGCGGGATATTTAATACCTTCTCAGGATTATTTTTATCCAAAAATAACCTTTAACATCAATATAGGAAATCAATGGTTTTTAAAAAGAAGGATCCCCACACAAATAGGATATTTTCTTGAAAATTTTAAGCCTTATGGACAATTTAAAGATTCATTTATTGCACGATACGGATTTCAAATTGTGAATCAAAATAATCTGACCGAAAGATCTTATCTCCTTTCCGAATTGAAATGGGAAAAATTTTCTGAAACGAAAAATTTAGAACACCGTACCTATAAATTAACATCTTATATTGATAGAACTGACCATCCCATTATTTCTACTTCAGGATATAGGTTGACGGGGATGTTCCATATGTCAGGAGGAATTTTAGGGGGATCCAAATCCTTTTACAAGATTGATCTTGGTTTCAATCATTATTCCATTATTGTTAATAATTATATATTTGCAGGGAGATATAAAATTGGAAAAATTTTTGGATGGGATTCATCAAACTCGGATGATCCCCAATTTGATTTGTTTTATTTGGGAGGGAGCTCAAGTTTAAGAGGTTGGGATATGATGCGATTTCAAATTGATGAGGATACAGGTAATCCATCAGGAGATGTTTTTAGAATTATTTCGAATTGGGAAATCCGTTTCCCGATTTTTTGGATAGTAGGAGGGGAGTTATTTATTGATGGCGGAATGCTATCGGATAAATTGAATCAGGATGAATTAAAAAATTATTTGTGGAATGGTGGATTCGGTATTACAATTGAAACTCCTCTAGCTCCATTTCGATTGGATTTTGCTACCCCTTTTGATGGAACCGATACATGGAAAATTCAAATGGGAGCAAATTATATTTTCTAAAATGAAACATAACAAAAACCGGAACATTCAAAAAGGAATAAAACTTTGCATCATCAACACCTTCCTTATAAATTTCACGGTTTTTTTGGATAAAATTATGAATAAATCAAATCAATACATTTTTTTACTGATGCTTTGTTTCTCCATGATAGGATGTGAGAGATCCCCCGGAGATGTTTTTTCGAAAGCTGAAGAAGCCTTTAATACAGGAAATTATCGAAAGGCACTCAGTGGATTTACTCAAATTGTGACAAAACATGAGGATTGGGATAGGAAAAATGAAGCTCAGGAATATGTGAGCAATTATGCTTTGAAAATATACTCCCGTGCCGAAACATTGAGAAATGAGAAAGAGTACTATGCATCTGTTGACGCATTGGACTATATCGTAAAATATTATACTGATTTAGATATCGCACCCAAATCACAATATTTGATCGGGGATGTTTTCTCGAATGATTTAAAAGACCATAGTGAAGCTATTATTCATTATAAGAATGTTGTTATAAAATTTTCTGGGTCCAGGGAAGAACCACATGCTCAATTTATGATTGGGTATATCTATGCCAATATCAAAGATAAAAAAGTGTATGACCCTGTCAATGCCCTCAAGGAATATAATCTGTTTCTTGAAAAGTATCCTGATCATGAACTGGCGCCCTCTGTTCAGTTTGAGATCCAGTGGTTGGGAAAGGATATTAATGATATTCCTGCTTTGAAGCACATTTCATCCTAATTAATGTTAAATAAGTTATGAAAGAGTTCAGCCTCACCGAAGTCAATGAAAAGATTTCAAAAGAATCAGCATTTGTTGATGATTTAAGAAAATCTATCAGTCAAGTCATTATTGGGCAGAAAGAGCTGATCGATAAAATTATTATTAGTTTGCTGGCAAACGGTCATATTTTGTTAGAAGGTGTCCCTGGACTGGCAAAAACATTAATGGTAAAAACTCTTGCTCAGTTGATTGACACAAAATTTCAACGTCTTCAATTTACACCAGATATGCTACCTGCGGATTTATTGGGGACATTAATATATAATCAGAAAACAGGAGATTTTGAAACAAGAAAAGGTCCTATTTTTGCTAATATTATTTTAGCGGATGAGATAAACAGGGCTCCATCCAAAGTCCAAAGTGCGCTATTGGAGGCGATGCAGGAACGTCAAATTACCATCGGTGAAGAAACATTTTTTCTGAACCCTCCTTTTCTGGTTTTAGCGACTCAAAATCCAATTGAACAGGAAGGAACTTATCCTCTGCCTGAAGCTCAAATTGATCGGTTTATGTTTAAATTAAAAGTAGATTATCCAGATAAGGATGAAGAAAGATTGATTTTACGTCAATCTACAAATACATCTCTTGGCCTGAATATCGAACCTGTGATATCTCCTAAACATATTCTTAATGCACAAAAAGTTGTGAATGAAATATATGTTGATGAAAAGATCGAGGAATACGTTTTAAATCTTGTATTTGCAACACGAAAACCGGAAGATTATAATTTATCTGAGCTAAAAGGTTTAATTGATTATGGTGGTTCACCACGTGCCAGTATTAATCTTACGCTGGCGGCTAAATCTAGAGCATTTCTTGAACATCGTGGTTATGTCACTCCAGAAGATATTAGGTATATTGGGATGGATGTGTTACGGCATAGAGTTATTCTATCCTATGAAGCTGAAGCAGAGGAAATGACCTCTGAAGATATAATACAACGTCTTTACGATACTATAGAAATACCCTAAATTTCGGGATTTGCAAAATCTCGGTTGATATATTGATATGATCCCTCAGGAAATAATATCCAAAGTTCGGCGTATAGAAATCCGTACAAAAGGATTAGTAAATGATTTATTTGGGGGAGAATACCATTCAGTTTTTAAGGGAAGGGGTATGATGTTTTCAGAAGTTCGGGAATACCAACCTGGCGATGATATTCGCTTGATCGACTGGAATGTATCTGCCCGAGTTGGGACTCCCTTTATTAAAATATTTGAAGAAGAACGAGAGCTGACAGTTTATATGGTTGTGGATGTGAGTGGTTCTGGACAGTATGGAACTGTTGAAAAAATGAAAATGGAACTTGGAACCGAAATTGCTGCAGTATTAGGGTTTTCTGCTATAAAAAATAATGACAAAGTAGGAGTTTTGTTATTTAGTAGTGAGGTCGAAAAATATATACCACCTAAAAAAGGGAAATCTCATATTTTAAGGGTTATTCGGGAGTTACTTTATTACAAACCAAAATTTAGAGGAACGTCTATTAACTCTGCTCTGGATTTTCTTTTAAAAGTCGCAAAACGCCGAAGTGTAGTATTTTTAATTTCAGATTTTGTTGACTCTAATTATTGGACATCTTTAAAAATGGTAAACAAAAAACATGATATAATTGGGGTCAGACTTTATGATCCTTCGGAAGCAGAATTGCCAGATTTGGGATTGGTAAAGGTGATTGATCCCGAATCAGAAAAAGAGTTTTGGATCAATACAAGTAGATATCAAGATCGAATAGATTATAATAATACCTTTAACAATCGTATCAGTGAGTTACAATCACAGTGTAAGAAAATTAAATTCGATATAATTTCAATTTCTACCCAGGAAGATTATGTTGAACCTCTCATGGATTTTTTCCGTCGTCGTGAAAAACGAATTTAATGAATAGAGGGTTTTTTTCACTCGGGAGTGTGATAATTATTGGATGGATGGTTTTTTACGGATGTACTGCTACACCTGAAAAAAATAATTTTGTTAGTATTGAAGCATCCCTTGATACGAATCAAGTCACTATTGGAGATGTTATTCATTTAACTGTAGAAGTAGGAGCGATTTCAAATCAAAGATTACTTTTTTCGGAATTAAATGTTGAACATCCCATTGAAATAAGGAAAAAATCAATTCTTAAAGAAGAAAATAAAATCCTGTTTCAGATTGTCATATGGGATACAGGATTCTATATGATCCCCGGTTATTCCATTGGAATTAGTCATGACAAAGATTCAACTTTAGATTTCTCGTTAGAGACAAACCCATTGAAAATAACTGTTGTATCAACCTTGACAGGTGACCCCCAATCAACTATAAAACCAATTAAGGAACCTGTTCCGATTGTTTATCCAATACCATGGGCAAGGATTGCACAATGGAGTTTTTTTGTATTCACTATTCTTACCCTACTTTTTGCATTGTCTAAACGACAAAAATTTGAATCATTTGTTCCGGCAAATTATGAAAATATTCAATCTCCATATAGTCGGGCAGTAGAAAGACTTGAAAAACTGGGGAATAAATTAGATGACAAAACATTTTATGTTAATCTATCACATATTTTACGTGAATTTGTGGAACACAGTGTATTTATTAAATCTTTGGAAATGACCACGGAGGAAATCATTGTAAACAAAAACACTATTCCAATAGACAATGCTCTACTAGCACAATGGATTTCCCTGCTTTCTCGTGCTGATCAAATCAAATATGCTCGAGAAATCACATCAAAAAATCAGCGTATTGAAGATGTTAATTGGAGCAAAGAATTTTTAAAATGGGCTAAAATACATTGGGAATTGACATAGTAGTGTAGAGGATTTGAATTGGTGAACATCCTAGTGTAAATTTTATGTAGTGAATTAAGGAATTTAAATGGCAACAACCTCAGATATCCGTAATGGAGCAGTTCTATTCCACAAGGGAAAACGTTGGAAAGTAGTTGAATTTCAGCATGTAAAACCTGGTAAGGGCGGAGCCTTTGTCAGGACAAAACTAAAAGAACTGAAGTCGGGAAAAATTATAGATGAAACTTTTAATGCAGGTGCTCGCATTGAATATATAAAAGTAGAAGCAAAATCCATGCAATATTTATATCTGGATGATATGTCTATTTATTTTATGGATAATCAAACCTATGACCAAATCCAGGTTAATTTGGAGTTAGTAGGTAACGATAAATATTTCCTTATGTCAGGTATGGAAGTGGACCTCCTTTTTGATGGAAACGAGGTTCTGGATATAAGACTTCCTGCACATGTTATTTTGAAGGTGACAGAGACAGAACCAGGTTTTAAAGGGAATACAGCCACCGGTGCGACAAAACCCGCTACCATGGAAACTGGATTTAACTTAAATGTACCTTTATTTGTTAATGAGGGTGACTCACTAAAAATTGATACTAGGACAGGTGACTACATTGAGCGGGCTAAACAATCATAAAAGGATAAATTATGTGGCAGGATAAATTAAAGGAAATCATTTATATTTTGGAACACAGTGATGTGAATGAAATTGAAGTTCGTTTTTGGGGAAAAACATATAGAGTAGTAAAAGCAGCATCTGCGAAGGATGTTGCTCCTGATGAATCTGTCACCTCCACATTGAGAAGTACTGCAGACAGCTCTGATGAATCCCAGGAAAGTGAAAAAAAAGAAAATGAACAAAGTGGTTACAAAATAAATTCGCCCATGCCAGGTACATTTTATCGGTCTTCTTCTCCAGACGCCGATCCTTTTGTAAAAGAGGGTGATCAGGTGGTAAAGGGAGATACACTATGTATCATTGAAGCGATGAAGATCATGAATGAAATTGAGGCAGAAGAAAACGGAACAATTGAAAAAGTCCTGATTGAAAATGGTTCCCCGGTTGAATTTGATCAACCGCTATTTGTATTGCGTTCAGAATAAACTTATATGGTTAAGAAGGTACTGATTGCAAATCGGGGAGAAATAGCTCTCCGCATTATAAGAGCCTGTCATGAAATGGGTCTTGAGACCGTTGCGGTCTACTCTACAGCTGATAAGTACTCTCTTCATGTAAAATTTGCCGGTGAGGCTGTATGCATTGGACCGGGGCCCAGTAGTGAGAGTTACTTGAATATCCCCAGAATTTTAGCCGCTGGAGAAATAACAAATGCGGATGCCATACATCCCGGTTATGGTTTTTTGGCTGAAAATGCTGACTTTTCAAAAATATGTAGGGAAAACAATTTCGTTTTTATCGGTCCTGACCCAGATATCATTAATTCTATGGGAAATAAGTCTAGGGCAAAAGCTACTATGGCTGAAGCAGGGGTTCCTGTTATTCCAGGAAGCGATGATATATTATCGACCGTTGAAGAGAGTGAATCTCTGGCAGAAAAAATGGGATATCCTGTCATGTTAAAAGCATCAGCTGGAGGTGGGGGAAAGGGAATGCGGATGGTCGAAGATAAGGAAGGAATGAGTCTTGCATTTCGTACAGCAAAAACAGAGTCAGAATCTGCGTTTGGAAACGGAGATCTTTACCTAGAAAAATTTATTGAAACTCCACGACATATTGAAGTGCAAATTTTGGCTGATTCTTTTGGAAATGTCATTCATTTGGGAGAACGGGAATGTTCCATTCAGCGTAGACACCAGAAATTAGTGGAAGAATCACCCTCGCCGATTGTGGATGAATCATTGAGAAAAAAACTGGGAGATACAGCAATTCAAGCAGGGGAAAAAGTGAATTATGTTGGGGTAGGAACAGTAGAGTTTTTGGTGGATAAAAATCTGAATTATTATTTTATGGAAATGAATACACGAATTCAAGTTGAACACCCCGTAACAGAAATGGTGACAGGTATTGATTTAATAAAACAACAGATTCGAATGCATGTTGGGAAAAAATACCCAGAATATTTTAAAAATTTTCATCTCCGTGGTCATGCCATCGAATGCAGGATAAATGCGGAAGACCCCAGTAATAATTTTTTTCCATCACCAAAAAAAATAACCAGTTTCCATATGCCGGGAGGTAAGGGGGTTCGGGTGGATTCTCATGCCTATGCCGGTTATCAAATCCCTCCTTATTATGATTCTATGATTGGAAAATTAATTGTTCATGCCAATAACCGTGAACGGGCGATAAACCGAATGATTCAAGCTCTGGAGGAGTGTATTATTGAAGGACCGGAAAATACCATCCCGTTTCATGAAGCAATCATGATGGATAAGGTATTTCAGTCCGGTGAGTTTGATACATCGTTTTTAGACGATTTTAAATACAACCCTTAGCAGAGATAACTGATGAATATAACGGATAGTTTACTTTACACCGATGACCATGAATGGATTAAAATTGAGGATAGCCAGGCTATTATTGGTATAACAGATTTTGCCCAAAGTGAATTAGGTGATATTGTGTTTATTGAATTCCCGGATGAGGGAAATACATTCCAGAAAGGTGATACCATTGGAACAATAGAGGCAGTCAAAACAGTGGCTGATTTATATGCACCGGTATCAGGGAAAATACTTGAGTTAAATCTTGAATTAGATGATAATGTTGAACTGATTAATTCAGATCCTATTGGAAAAGGCTGGCTTATTAAAATGGAATTATTTAACCCTGATGAAATCTCTGACTTATTATCAGCAGAAGATTATAGGAACTTAATAAGCTAGATGCATTCAGTTTATTCCCATCTATTATCTATTTATGAAATACGGGGAGGAATCTATGCAGTTCTTCTTGATCCAGATAAAAAAAATCATAGTATAATCGAATCTATGGTTATCCAGGCAAATGAATCAGATGTGGATATTCTTCTTGTTGGAGGGAGTTTGATGATGGACGGGAAAAGCCATGACAGGGTAAGGGATATTAAAGAGCAATCAAAAATACCGGTCGTGTTTTTCCCCGGAAGCGTTAGTCAATTAAACAGCTATTTTGACGCAGTACTCTTTCTATCTGTTTTGTCAGGACGAAATCCTCATTATCTCATCGGAGAACAGGTCATCTCTGCTCCCATCATAAAAGACCTTGGATTAGAAACCATTCCTACGGGATATTTACTGCTTGATGGTGGCGCTCGTTCGACAGTTGAATTCATGAGCGGAACTAAGCCCATACCTATGGATCGCCCAGATATTACTGTCGCACATGCACTGGCTGCGGAGTATATGGGCATGAAATTTGTTTATCTTGAAGCCGGGAGTGGAGCGGAAAGATCTGTACCGGAAGAGATCATAAATCGGTGTGTAGAAAATTTAAATATCAACCTTATAGTAGGCGGAGGGATTAAATCTCCACAGGAAGCAGCATCTAAAATTGAAGCGGGAGCATCTATGGTGGTAACAGGTTCTGTATTGGAAACATCACAAAATAATTCACTCATGAAAGAATTTGCAGATGCTATTCATAAAAATTAATTTTATATGAATCATAAAACGGAAATAGAAAGACAATTAAATCAGTCCTCTTCAGTTTTTTTGGATATGGTTTCCCGGTGTGGAGAGTCCATGGATAAGGCAGCTAATATGATGATTGAAGCTGTTCGAAACGGGAACAAAATCTTGTGGTGTGGGAATGGAGGTAGCGCCGCCCAAGCTCAGCATTTATCAACTGAATTGGTAGGAGGTTTGAGAGACCATGATAGGCCTGCAATCCCATCTATATCCCTTACAACTGACTCCTCATTCTTGACCGCATGGAGCAACGACACGGATTTTAATTCCGTCTTTTCACGGCAGATTTCAGCGTTGGGTCAAAAGGGAGATGTTTTAATCGGAATCACAACAAGCGGAAATTCCGATAACGTGATAAAAGCAGTGGATCTTGCGGAAGAAATGGATATCTATACCATTGTTTTTACAGGAAAAGACGGCGGTAAAATCAATGAAAAAGCAGACATCACCATTACAATTCCCTCAGATGACACGCAGCGTATTCAGGAAGGGCATATTCTCTGTGGTCATATTCTGTGTGAACTTGTGGAACAGTCTTTATAATAAAAGATTAATTCCATGGAAAATCATCTTAACAACTACATCCGACTTTTACGGGTAAAAAATTTATCGAAAAATACCATTGATGCGTATCAAAGAGATTTGAAAAAATATATTCATTTTATTCAGGACTCATGTGAAATTAGCAAATTGACTAAAATTAAATCAGAACACATCCGCTCTTATATTCATTATCTTACGGATGACAGTTTATCTTCCAGAACTATTGCTCGGACTTTATCATCAATTAATCGGTTCCATGCATATTTATGCATGGAAGAGATTGTAAATGAAAATTCTGCTGTAAGTATAAAGCGTAGGAAAATACCTCAAACTTTACCCAATGTTTTATCTGTGGAAGAGGTGGAGGAAATTCTGGACAACATTGACACGGAATCTGTTCTGGGTAAACGCGATTTAGCCTTATTGGAGATTTTATATTCTTGCGGGCTCAGAGTCTCAGAAACTTGTACCCTTAGAGGCATTGATATTTTGCAAGATTCGGAGATGATTCGAGTGAGAGGAAAAGGAAACAAGGAACGCTTAGTTCCTATAGGACCTCGGGCGATGAAAATATTGGATCAATATTTGCAATATTCCAGGCCAATGTTATTAAAGCGGGGATCAGAGGTGGGAGAAATTTTCTTAAGCCGGAATGGAAAGCTCCTTACTCGGATGACCGTTTACAATATTTTAATAAAATATTCCACAGAAGCTCACATTAAAAAGCAAATCAGTCCACATACATTTCGACACTCTTTTGCCACCCACTTACTGGAAGGTGGCGCAGATCTTAGAGCCGTTCAGGAAATGCTGGGTCATTCCAATATAGTCACAACACAGATTTATACTCATCTTGATATACACCATCTTCAGGAAGTTCACAAAACATTTCATCCACGTTGGTAAGCGATGCTGCTAAGAACCCCTCCAGAAGTATTACTTCTTTTAGTCCCCGTTCTGTTATTTGCCTTGTGCTTTCATGAATTTGCCCATGCCTGGATGGCTAACAAACTGGGTGATCCCACAGCGAAACATTCCGGTAGATTGACATTAAATCCATTGGCGCACCTTGACCCTATGGGATCACTAATGATTTTATTTGTGGGATTTGGCTGGGCAAAACCTGTGCCTGTGGATGTTAGATATCTTCAAAATCCAAGAATAGATATGATGAAAATTTCTTTTGCTGGTCCTGCTGCAAATTTATTATTGGCATTTGTTGGAGGAACGATTATTCGTGCACATCTTGTTGGAGGATCTCTCATTCTGATGCTAGTTTTGTTTACCCAGATTAACATTATGCTTGCCGTGTTTAATATGATTCCCATTCCACCTCTGGACGGGTCACAGATATTCTCAGGACTCATGGTTCGAAAAAAACCAGACCTAGTTATGAAACTTCAGATTTACGGACCACAAATTTTATTTGGACTTATTTTGATAGGATATTTTACGGAGATCTCTCCTCTTTGGTGGGCAATGAGTCCCTTTGTTAATTTTTTCCTGTTTCTGTTTGCAGGTATATGAAAAAATATGAACACACTTCATACTT
The DNA here is from genome assembly GCA_034408645.1 of Fidelibacterota bacterium. Lineage (GTDB taxonomy): Bacteria > Fidelibacterota > Marinisomatia > Marinisomatales > AB-629-J13 > AB-629-J13. The sequence continues at coordinate 25,096 of DASCRE010000193.1, forward strand.
TGGACGGATCATTAAGCAGAAAAGTTCACCACGATCGTTGTTATGGACGGTGAGTATGACTATTGTTGTCATTGGATTAATTATTTATTTAAATATAAAATCGGGAGGAATGTAGGGGATGTCGGGTTTAGTTGAGTGTGTTCCAAATTTCAGTGAGGGATGTGACCAGGCAAAAATAGACCAAATTATTGACTCTATCACTGGTGTTGACGGAATTACACTTTTGGATGTGGATCCGGGAAAAGATACAAACCGAACTGTCGTCACATTTGTTGGTGATTTACCATCCGTAGAAGAAGCTGCATTCTTAGGAATTAAAACTGCAGCTTCAGTTATTGATATGAAAATTCAGGAAGGGGCTCACCCACGCATGGGGGCAACGGATGTATGCCCATTTATTCCTGTTAGCGGAGTGACTGTTAATGACTGCGTCGAACTGTCAGAAAGAGTTGGTAAACGTGTGGGAGAAGAATTGAATATTCCCGTTTATTTGTATGAACATTCTGCTAAAACTCCTGAGAGGAAAAACCTTCCGGTTATTAGAGATGGTGAATATGAAGGGTTGGCCAAAAAGTTGGCAGACCCGGAATGGAAACCAGATTTTGGTCCAACGGAATTCAATTCAAAGTCAGGTGCTACGGTGATGGGGTGCCGTGATTTTCTTATTGCCTATAATATAAACCTTAATACCAGGGATACACGTTTAGCAACGGACATTGCTTTTGAATTAAGAGAGAAGGGGAGATCCAAGCGTACTGCAAATCCAGAATCTGCAAATCTTCTGGATGGTGAAATTGTACGAAATGAGGATGGAAGTCCTGTAAAAGTCTCAGGAAAATTCAAGGATGTAAAAGCAATCGGTTGGTATATGGATACCTTCAATCGAGCTCAGATCAGCATTAATTTCAATAATTATAAAAAATCTACGATACATGATGTGTTTGACACTGCCTGTGAATTAGCAGTTGCAAGAGGGATTCGTGTTACTGGTAGTGAATTGGTTGGGTTGATTCCTCTGGAAGCAATGGTATCGGCAGGAAACCATTACCTCAAAAAACAAAACCGCACTCGAGGAGTTTCAGAAAAAGATATAATTGATACAGCTGTACAATCTTTAGGGCTGAACGATGTAGCAATTTTCAATGTTGAAGAAAAAATTATTGAGTATGCTGTTCAGGCAGGTAAAGGAAAATCAGCAAATATGTCTGGCGAATCTGATAAGGGGCAATTAATCAATATGCCTGTTACAGGGTTTACCGATGAATTAGCCTCTAACAGTCCGGCGCCAGGAGGAGGGAGTGTGTCTGCCCTTTCCGGAACCTTGGCAGCAGGACTAACATCCATGGTGGCAGCGCTGACCCATGAAAAAAAAGGATTCCTGAAAAAAAAATCTATGATGGAGGAAATTGGAATTCAGGCACAACAATTGAAAGACAAATTGCTATTCCTGATAGATGAGGATACCAATGCGTTCAATGGAATTTTGTCTGCTATACGCCTTCCCGCATCTAATGATGAGGAGAAAAAAAATCGTCAAGAATCGATCATAAATGCCAATTGCTATGCCATTGATATTCCTTTAAAAGTGGCGGAGACTTCCCTCAAAGTTCTTGAGCTTGCTGACCAACTGGTCAAGGAAGGAAATCCCAATTCTGTGAGTGATGCCGGGGTAGCAGGAGAAATGGCATTGGCTGCGGTTAGAGGAGCCTGTATGAATGTACAGATCAATCTGTCTGACTTTTCCGGGGAGGATTCTTTTGCAGAAAAAGCCGGTTCCCGTTCAGAGGAACTAATTTCAGATGCTGAAACTCTTCATAAACAGGTATTTTCAAATACATTAAAAGTTATTGAGTCTCTGTGAACAATTCCATTCACATTTTACCCGAAGATATACGAAATAAAATTTCTGCAGGAGAAGTGGTTGAACGACCTGCCTCTGTTGTAAAGGAATTGATGGAAAATAGTTTAGATGCAGGTGCTACCGAACTGAAAATTACCATCGAAAATGGTGGACATACACTCATTCAAGTGCTTGATAATGGAGATGGGATTGCACCTGAGGATTTACCTTTAGCTGTGCAAAGATACTCCACCAGTAAAATCAAGGATGCAGAAGATCTGTTTAGAATCGACACCCTTGGTTTCAGAGGGGAAGCATTGGCGAGTATTGCATCGGTTTCAGAAATGGTTTTACACTCCTGTGACGGCACTCATTCCGGGGGGAAAGTTATCGTGAAAGATGGGTCAATATCGGACACAGAGCCTGCTCCCGATGTTGATGGGACTCAAATTTCTATCCACAGCCTATTTTATAATACACCAGCCCGTCGGAAATTTCTGAAATCACCAAAAGTAGAACTACGTAAAATTGTCGAAACTATTCGTCAATTATCTTTGGGAAATCCACACACCGATGTGACACTAATTGCCGATGGTAAAACCCTGCTCCAAACTCGAAGTGAAGATTTATCTGATAGGATCAATTCACTCTTTGATCCCACATATGGAAAAAACTTATTAAAGGTCACAATGGATAAGGGTGACTTCTCCATAGATGGGTTAATGGGGAATTTAAATTTGGTGCGATCCAGACCGGGAGAACAGTTTATTTTTCTAAACTCTCGATTTATTAAGGACCGCCTGTTGAATTCTGCGGTGTATTCCGGATTCAGATCATTAATTAAAAGAGGTGAGTATCCATTTTTTGTTCTAAATATTTCCATGCCGGTTGACCAAGTTGATGTGAATGTCCATCCCATGAAAACGGAGGTTAGATTTAAAGATGAATGGCGCATTTATCATGTGATTAAAGCAGCGGTAACCAAATCGCTGAAGGATATTTTGGAAACAATTCCCAGTTTTGACAGGGGGGAGACTTCTTTTTCATTCGAATCGGGCCAACAAAAAAAATTATTTTATTCTGAAAATAATCCACTAGGAGAATTTGGTGGAGTTTCCAACGGACATTCTCAAATGCCATTTTCAGGAAAAAGGGATCAAAATGAAGATCTTAAAAGAGCAAAAGAATACGCATCAGTTCTGGCAGAGAAACAAGAGGGAATCGAAGGATTGTCTTCCGGGAAAATTTGGCAAATACATAATAAATATATATTGTCACCTATCCAAAGTGGGATGGTTGTCATAGACCAGCACGTAGCGCACGAGCGGGTTCTCTTTGAAGAAGCTCTAAACTCGTTTGAGAAGAGTCATCTTCCATCACAGACACTTTTATTTCCAGAAAAGCTTACTTTTTCTCCGGATGAGTATTCAGTTCTTCTGGAGTTATTGCCTTACCTCGAAAAGATTGGTTTTAGGTTAAAGGCAGAGGAAGAATCCAGTATTCGCCTGGATGCGGTTCCCACAGATATGAGCCTGGGTAGTGAAAAAACAATTATCAGAAATATTCTGGATCATTATCTTGAACACGGGAAAGAATACAGTTCAACCCAGGAAAAGTTGGCGGCTTCCTACGCCTGCCATGGTGCTATCAAAGCCGGTGATCCCCTCACATTTGAGGAAATGCAGGAATTGGTGAGCCGTCTTTTTGCCACGGAGCATCCATATTATTGCCCCCATGGACGACCCATAATCGTTCAGCTATCTCTCGAGGAGCTGGACAGACGCTTTGAACGGGTTTAATTGAAAATAAACCAATTCTTTATTAACAGAGTCCTAATTTTTTTAAATATTCATCAGTAGTATAATCACTTATTATGAGCCAATTATTTTCAATTTTTTGAAAGATATAAGTAAAATTTCCTTTAGGATTATCATTTTTTCTAATAAGTTCCCAATTTCCATCCAAAACTGCAGTTGTATCTGATGTTAGTATTACATCTAATATTTCAAAACTAAATTCTCACATACTTTCCTTTGTAGGATAGGATATTGTATATTTTCCCAAGGGATTTTTCCATCCATATTCTATTCCATTTACCCAAGTAAATTTAAATTTATCGGGATTCCAATATCCAAGCATAAACCCATCAATATTTCCCAACCCCACTATTTAGAAAGAGGTGGGTCCCCTACATTTTTTACCAAAAATTAACTTGGGGTTTCAAATCCAACTGAAAAGGAATTCGAAAACTAAACAGTAAAACATTAGAGAAAGACTAACAAACCTCATTCTATTATTGAATATATTGAAACTCATATTTATTCGGGGAAACCATTATACTGAAACCAATCAAAATCCGCATAATTATTTGATGTCGAACCATTAGATGAACCATATAGTCCAATATAGACTCCTGTATAGGTCCATCCCGAAGATTCTGGACTTAGCTTAGAGCCGTCAACATTATTAAATAGGGAAACCCAATTATTTCCATCTTGGGAGTAAGAGAAATCATAATCTAAATAATCAGATGAAACATTAAAAAATACTGTACTATGTTTATATGAATGATTTGCAAGTAGGGAATCAGCCCCATGAAAGAAGTGATGCAGTTGTATTCTTTCCTCTGCTAAAGACATAACATAAGCTGAACGATCATTTTGTATTATAATTATTCCTGCCTCTTCATCACCAGATGGATTGAATTTCATTTTTGTTTTTGCTTCCATTTTGAAATGTCTTTGCCTAATTCCTATAAATGAATATTGACCTTGCTCTGAAATAAAGCCCCTTTTTAAACTAAGCCTAAGGAAACCAAACTGGTCATTTATGCTATGAAAAGATGAGGTAGGTGTTCTGCGAAAATTCCATTCAACATTTAGTTTGGGATGATCAAAACTATCATAAAAATTATTAATGTTTACTTGTTTTGTCCTTGGAAATGGAACAGAATATTCAAATTCAACTTTTCCAGTTTTTGGACTACATACTGGCCATGACACTTTTTCATCCTTCCACCAATAAGGTTCGGTTTCCCAGACCACAGGGATTAAAAATGTTTCACGTCCAAGGTTTTTATATTTATTATCAATAGGACGAAAGCCCAATGCAACCATGTACCACTCATTTTCTTTTGTTTGGACCAAATCTCCATGACCAACTGCAATAATCGGATGATTGAAACTTAAATGACGGTGGGTTAATATTGGGTTTCTCGCATTGGCAATATATGGACCTGTAATAGTTTTACTAGCAGAAATTGTCACAGCATGATTATGAAGTGTTCCACCTTCCGCAATCATAAGATAATAATAATTTTCATGCTTATAAATATGTGGTCCCTCTGCCCATGTACCACCACTAAATCCTCTTGTTAAATAATATTTATCTCCCACTAACTGCATTTGATTCAGATCTAATTCTTGCATCCATATTTCTGATTGCCCATCAAATTCTGGGTCAGGAGGGACATGTGAACCAGTATACCATACTTTTCCATTATCATCAAAAAATAGAGATGGGTCAATCCCAGGAGCATCTTTTAAAATATAAGCGTTCGACCATGGACCATTAGGATCTTCTGCAGTCATAATAAAATTTATCATTTCCCCGTTCAGATTGTTTGTTGCAATGATATAAAATAGTTCTTTATGGTAGCGAATGGTAGGCGCATGAATTCCTGCACTGGAATTAATTGAATCCATAACTATATTTTGATTTATATCATGCAGTGCGTTGGCAATTAATTTCCAATTCACCAAATCTGTACTGTGATATACCGGGATTCCGGGGAAATATTCAAAAGTTGAATTAATTAAGTAGAAATCATCCCAAACTCGGCAAATACTTGGATCTGGTGCAAAGCCAGAGATTATAGGATTACGATAGGTCTCGGCTTCCTTTTTCATTCCTGAATTACAAGAAATAAATAATAATACTGTAACAAT
>DASCRE010000194.1:0-4871 GCA_034408645.1 Fidelibacterota bacterium
GCTCAGCTGACCAGGCCATCATAATTAGATTAAATAAAAAAAGCCCCAACAGAGTGAGGCTTTTTTTATTAGCTTATATTAAAACTTAACTACCTGAGGATTCCATAACAATTTCTATACATTCAGCATCTTCCCACTCACCACCAGCTTCCTCACAGGCAGCCTCATCTTCAGCATCTATGGATCCTCCCTCTATAGTTTCACATTCTGAATCATCATAGATTTGATAGGTTAAGGTATTTCCTGTAACTATAGCGGTACTTACGTCACCTTCATGCCAGTCACCGCCAGCTTCCTCACAAGCAGCCTCATCTTCAGCATCTATGGATCCTCCTTCCATAGATTCACATTCTGAATCAAAAGTAACAATAAGAGTTGACCCATCCAAGCTCCAGGTTCCGGCGTCACCACCTTCCCAGTCATAGCCAGCTTCCTCACAAGAAGCCTCATCTTCAACATCAACGGCATCACCAGTTTCATCATAACACCCCGAATTTGGATCCCCAAAGGTTCCATCATCAGAGATTGTAATCGAAAAAGCACCAAATGCATCTATCAAATTCATCCAACCAAATTGCATCCAATCACCACCATCTTCTTCACATTCAGCTTCATTTTCTCCGGAGAAACCACCCTGACACATACCTGTATACCACATTCCTTCAGGGCAAGAGGCTTCATCAGAACCCGATCCATCAAAGCACATTCCTGCTGGACATTCAGCCTCAGATGTTGCAGTTGAATCCGTCGTACAGATACCTGTAACACCATCATTTGCAGAGCAATCTCCTCCTGGATGCATTTCGGCGCTTATTGCTACATAAGTGCCTAAAACATTCACGGGACAGTCCTCTTCATTACACTCATACGATCCATCCGAACATTGATATCCTTCATCTCCGCCACCACACTCACCACTACAGTCATATTCATATGGACAGTCGATGCATTCTCCATCAGAACTACAATAGTTGCTATCACAGTCAGAGTTCTCATCACATTCATCATCGTCTTCAGGCACACAAATTCCATCATGCGTTTCATCATGGGTTAATTCAAGTTGCATACATGAAGGGCCTTCCCATTCATAAAGATTTGCCACGCATTCTTCTTCTGTTTCGTAAATAGAATTATCACAGTGACCATCATCTCCATCAACAAGTGTCATAGTACCATCTGCATTTATTGTAGCTGTGATAGTATGCTCTTCCCAACTACCACCAGCTGCTGTACAGGCAGCTTCATCTGGAGCGTCCATATCATCACCCTTATCATCATTACAGTGATCTTCCACCATTGTTATTGTAGTTCCATCAACAGTAAATGGAAAACTATCGCAGTCCGGATTCATGAATAAACCATCTGCACCAAAAATAAGATATGGGGCACTGGCAGGATCACCATCTGTAAATACATCTATTAGTGGTAACCACTCTTCGCCAGCGGCCTCACAGTCAGCTTGATTATCAATATTATCAGTACACATATGAGTTATTCCTTCACCCTCACAAGTTGCACTCTCAAATATTGTTACACCCGTAAAGTGATACGAACCACTTGGTGAGCCGTCAACATAGCCAGGGCCCTCAGCGCCAAGGCCATCAGCATCGGTTTCTTTGTCTTCACAGCCAACCCAAAAGAAGATTGGCAGTATTAATAATAATAAATAGTATCTTGATTTCATTAATTCCTCCTAAACGTAATTAAAAATATCTAACTAAGGTCAGAAGCTAATATATAGTCATTCCAAAGAACCAAACAATTTATGAGAAAATTTATTGGGAGGCCTGCCAGAACAAATAATCTAGCCGCACCTCTTTGTAAAAAAGTTGGGATGAAGTAAATTTTGTCCTAACAATTAAGGATACTGCCATTAATTTAGAAAACTTATTAACCCTGGCACTACTCACCTTGCTCCAGGCAGTTTTGGGATTTGATAATCTGTTGTACATTTCAATTGAGTCTAAAAGAGCTCCCCTTGAGAGACAGGCAGAGGTTAGACGTTGGGGAATCGGCATTGCCATATTGCTCCGTATCGTTCTGTTGTATATCGTTATCAAACTTATTCACTCTTTTCATAACACGATATTACATATCGGTTTTACAAATATAATCGAGGGAGAATTTAATCTCCACAGTATAATTATGATTTTTGGGGGCATCTTTATTATTTACACCGCGATGAAAGAAATCCTCCACATGATGGTATTAAGTGCTCACGGACCAGAGGAACAAAATTCAAAATCAGTGGGGATGATCATTTTTTTGATTGTTTCAATGAATGTCGTCTTTTCCTTTGATTCTATTTTAAGTGCGATGGCGCTCACTGAAGTGTTTTGGGTTATGGCATCTGCCATTGTTATCGGCGGTCTATTGATGATCTGGATGGCAGACCATGTCGCTCAGTTTTTAGAGAAAAACAGGATGTATGAAGTTCTGGGATTGTTCATTCTATTTGTCGTTGGAATTATGCTATTATCCGATGGAGGTCACATGGCGCACCTGCATTTATTCGGGTATGCAATTACGCCAATGAGCAAGGCTACATTTTATTTCATCATCGGAATCCTGATATTGATCGATATTGTCCAGAGCAGATATCAAAAAAAACTTTTAATGTCTTCTAAGAGGTAGTTAATGAGAGATGATATATCTTTTTATTATTTGCACATAAAACAATACACCTTATTTCTAAATATAATTTCACATTCATATGACGAATAAAACAATAGGGATTTTATTAATTATCTATGCCATCTTTATGTTGGGTGTTAACATATTTTTTAATGAAAGTGATGCAAATATCATCCTTATCGTTCTATTAATGGTGAGCGGATTCTGGCTAATAAGGTCCACCCCTAAAGAATAACACTCAATTTATTTGTGTGACAGGTGTGATTTAGATCACATGGCATATTTCATTTTTTTGTTGATTAGCTCAAACCATTCCTGTAATTTTTTGATAATATTTAGATGAAAAGTTTGAAAGATGAAAAAAATAATTAAACCCCTGCTTGTCCTCCCTCTTGTATCGGGATTGATTTTTGCTCACATTCCCCAACCAAAAGATGCTAGTGAATTGTCTGGAAAACAAATAGAAGAGATCAGCAGAGTGGTGGGAGAACTCCACAAACAAGGAGCATCCCATGATGAACTGCACAAAGCTGTTGTCAAATTATATAAACAGTGGAATATTAAATTTAAGAAACTGGATATAAAAAAGCGAAAATCGCAAAACTAATTCCTGCATAATAAAACTGAAAAAAAATAAAACCCTGCAATTGCAGGGTTTTTTATTAATGTTAAAATAAATAAATTTGATGCCTAAATGCGCCTGTAGCTCAACTGGATAGAGTGTCTGGCTACGGACCAGAAGGTTGGGGGTTCGAATCCTCCCAGGCGTACTAGAGCTTCCTGTACTAAGTAATTATAGGTATTACTGAACGTGAGATTGGGCAGTGACCTGATCTATATCAAATATAGGGAGATTTGTCGCTTCATAATCCAGGTTCAGCATTCTCAAAAGGAACGGCGGAAAGGAACGAAAGCGCAGCCGGGCTGAGATATCAAGTGTTCCATGAGAATCATCCGGTAGTTCAATACTATAATTGACAGTTTTTGATCCCTCTACAGGAAGAGTATAGTCACTTAAACTTACCATATCTTCGGCACCCACATTCCTGAGCCCTGAGTCCCCCTGGGCATCATATAATACAGTGTTAAAGATGTGAAGTTGGGGGTCTATTTCTTCTTCAGGGTCAACATAAAAATCCGATATGTCTCCATCACTATTTAGCAGACCAGATGAAAAAACAGTATCTCCATCGAGAGTGGCCACAATCTCCAACCACAGCTGGCGAATAAATGTGGTTCCAGAGGGAAAATTATGACCGGAGTTATTGGAAACGATAACTTGAACAATTAGAGCGCTATCTTCCTCCAGGGTGTCCGGAACAGCTGGAAAAAACTCTATATCCGCAGCGTCCAATAGTAGTGCCTCTACCGCGGTCAAATGTTCCGGGTTGGGTTGGGTTATATCTAACCTGACATCCACACCCGGGAAAAAATGGCGGTGTAAATTTTCTCGTTCGGGACCGTCAACAGCTGCCTGTCCCTGATAGGTGGGCATATGACAGGATTGACATTCGCTTCCCATTGCCTGAAAAGCTGTCCCCTCCCATTCGAACTGGGTTACCTCTGTATTCACACCGTTCACAGTTAAATTATGGCAGTTTTGGCAGAACTCAGACCGGTCGTACCCGGGATGATATTCTGAAGTATGATAATTATTATCCACCGGATCATCAATTGTACCATAACGGGTCCCATCAGTGAATAGTTTAAAATCCGTAGTTTCGAACAATTGCCCATCAGTTTGGATATCGGTTGGTTCAGGAATATGGGTCGCCGTGTGACACACGTCACATGTCACTCCTTCTTGAATTTGTGGTGGGAGAGCAAATAAATCAGATAAAGAAAATGTATTATGATCAATAATTGCATCAGTAAGACTAGCAATCGGGCTGTGGCACTGAACACAGAAATCTCCCAATTCAATCCCTATTTCATCATGGACCTGGTGTTCACGGCGCTGGAGGCTCAACCACACAGGGTCTTTCATGGAATAGGCATGCATAGAGGATGACCACTCATCATAGTGAGTGGGATGGCAACCCATACAGTTTTCTGCAGAACTAAAGTCTTCTACCTGAAACTGAGTTTGAATATATTTACAAGACCCATCATTTATTGATGCTAGATTATCATAGTTAGATGCGTTTGGATCGGTACAGCCCATACAACTGTTGTCCCCTCCACAAACATCGCAACTATCTAATTCTGTACTTCCCTCACATTGGCCTGCACAATCC
>DASCRE010000195.1:0-2997 GCA_034408645.1 Fidelibacterota bacterium
TTTTTCAGTATTAAAGGAAAAGTCAAACGCCCGGATTTTTCAAGTTCGCGAGAAGAAAAATTTTTTAGTTCATCCACTGATTATGTTTCAAAAAATTCCGTTTGAATGGGCTTCTGCATATCTGCCGCCATCGCTTGTATAGATTTTTTACATATCTCAGGCCAATGACCTTGTTCGTTTCGCATTCCACCATTTTGACCACCCATTCCCAATGCACATGTTTTACAAGTGTTTTTTGATACCAGGGTTCTAAACATTTTAAAATAGCCCACTTCTCGACCTATTTTGATTGTATACCAAATTGATCTAAAACCACCAGTATTTTTATAGTACTTCATTATAATGAGATTAATTCTGGAGTAAATTTATCCACCATCCTCAAACAAAAAATTCTGCTTAGAACCATATACACGCCCATCGGGTTATGAAACTCACGCAGTTTCTTCTATTTTAAATTGGCTGGATGACGAATGAGCGTTGATTTATTTTAAAAGTTTCATCTTTTTTGTTTGCCTGTACTCCACTACTTCAATTCTATAAAGATACGTTCCTTCTGAAAATAGCGTCAAAAAAACATGTTATTGAAATCTCAGAGACGCCCTTGGCAATCTGAACCATTTGCCAATGATGACGCGCCCTGTCTTTGATGGGTTCTTCTATATTATATTTCTTGAAACGCCAATAGGATGTCGCCACTGCCGCATATCGCACGAACAGCTGCAAACTTTCTTTTTCTATCTGCACTAACGGTCTGACTTCCTGGTAACCCTTGACCAAAGCACGTGCCTTATTCAGATCAACCCTAATATCATTTACGCAGGTACCCAATATTGCCATGCCCAATTCAAAAATCAGATGATAATGACAGGCTTCTTCAAAATCTATAATGGCTTTGAATTCTCCCGGCATACCCGACAATGGGTCAAACAGCAGATTATCATAAAACAAATCACCATGAATTAAACCGCGGGGTAAATTGACCGCGATATTCTGCTCTAGATAGTCAATTTCTTCGGCCATCCAGGATTCATATTTGGCATCAATGTTCAGACCCAAAATGGTTGGGAATAATTGGCGTCCGTAAGGATGATTTGTCGGCAAATAATCCGGTGGGGGGATCTGATTCAATTGAGCCACCTGTATGCCGACTTGCGGTAATATGGATTCATCCAGTTGCTCAACAACCTGACCTTCTATGTAGTCTTTGAGCATCACTGGTTTGAACCCATCGGCGGTAGCGAAAGTGGTCAGAATCTCGCTGTTCACCGGCAAGATCAGACGATTACAAGGTACGTTGTGCGCTTCAAGCAACAACAGCAACTTTCCCATTTTAAACACTTCGTCAAATTCTTTGTTATCACAAACCGTTAACACATAACTGGACTGTTGAGTCTTCAGTATGTAGCTGGAGTTACCATTGCCACCATCAAGCGATGAAAATTCAACTATTTTCAGATCATAATTGTTGGCCAATGACTGGATATCTTGTTGATTGAGTTGTGTGTATGTTGCCATTGGCGAGTTCTCACATTTGTTGGAATATTTACAACTTACAATATACTAAATCTGTTTATTGCAATATACTTTTCCAAAATTAAATCTACTTATCATCCAAAAAAAAGTTCCTTCAATTCCCCAATTCTCACTTATTTATCAAGAAGAAGGATTATATGGTTTTACCTTTATTTTTAGAGTTTTATATATTGATTTTGAAAGTCTAATTGAGTTATTATTGACCATATCTACATTTATTTGACTTCCATCAAACCCATCCTGAATTGAAAACCTACCTAACCCCTTTAAAGAATTGGAGTCCCAAGTTAAGGTTATTTGATTTGAAGGAGGAAACGCAAGCTTAATATCCCATACATGTTCTATTAGATCACCACTGTTCCCTTTAACTATTTGGGTATAATATCGTTCTCCCATCCACCATAACGCTGCATCAAAAAATGGTGGTGGGGGTGGAGGGGGGGCATATTTATCAATACCCGGATCATAACCGTCACTAGCAGTAGGTGAAAAACCAAATTTTAGATCATAAGATATTTTCCCAGTTGCTACATTGAGAACACTACTAAAGTTAGGGTGATCTATATTTTTCCGTTTTTCGCACGAAAATAAAAAAATAATTAATATTATAAAATATAATTTCATTATCTAAAATATCCCATCTCTACTTTTTTACAAGGAGGTGCTACTTTAAAAGAATCATCTTATCGGTCTCTACAAACTCTCCTGCCTGTATCTGGTAGAAATAGACTCCAGCACTTACAGGTCTTTCCATAAAATCTGTACCCTCCCATTGTACTGACTTAATGCCTGCTTCTTGTGTAGTCTTTACCAGTTGAACTATCTCTCTACCAAGCATGTCATAAATGGTTAGAGAAACAAAGGATTGTTCTGGCAAGCTATAACGCAAAGTTGTAACAGGATTGAAAGGATTAGGATAAGCAGGTAACAAATCAAACGCAAGGGGAAAATGGGACGATGATATTCTTTTAAGGATAAGTTGTTTTAAATTACCTTCGATTTCAATATCCAAAGCATTTTCCAAGAGGGACACGTTTCCATTTTTATCCATTAGTTCCCACACTTCATTTTCTTTTAGATCAAACTTAATTGTGAAAGGTTTATCATCATTCATTATCTCAATCACACATTCAATCTCAGTGCATAGTTTGGTATTATCTGCAAAACGAATATCAACAGCACCTATCGGTGGTTTTGGGGGCAAGCTATAGCTCAACATATTCTCCCCAGATACATTACCACCGAAATACAATGAAGAGTTTTTAATTGTTATGGTATTCAAATGTTCAGCAGGCCGGAATCCTTTTTCCCTGATCGATCGAGTTGAATTTGAAATAATAATTTCTCCATTACCGCTACTCCGCAACCAGTATCCCCTCCCTGGTTCAATTGTTTCAACATTAACATAGCTTGGGGTAAATCCATAAATTGTCCCTGAAACGATAAGTCCATCATCATCAATAA
>DASCRE010000196.1:0-2646 GCA_034408645.1 Fidelibacterota bacterium
CTTGGATGTGGATAATGGGCCATTTAAGACTGTTAATGAAAAGACGAAACTTCCTTACTAATAACAATATAATAACTCCTGATTTCATATTTAAAAAAAGTATTGTGAAAAAATATTTTATTGAGAGAAAGAAAAAATATTTTGCTCTATAATTTATTGACAAAATTCACTTGGTATCTATTTCCATTAGCCTGTAAAATTCACCTGTAATTTCCAATGTAGAATTTTTATGCCCGGTAAAATAAACTATATTCAAGAATTAAAACGCCGAAAGGTATTTAAGAGTGCAGGCTTTTACGCCTTTTCCGCCTTCATTATTATGCAGGTAGCAACTTTTATTGTACCCGCCCTCCATCTACCAGATTGGACGAATACCCTAATTCTAGTTTTATTACTTCTTGGATTCCCTATTGCTATGATTTTTGCATGGATTTATGATAGAACTCCAGAAGGCATTGTTAAAACTGATGAAATGGAGGGCGAACTAACTTCCATTACTGAAAATGGACTACCAAGAGATTCCAAAGGCAATTCAGCTATTGTTTTTCTTGATATCGATGGTTTAACAAAACTGATGAATCAGGATGAAAAAAAAGCAATTGATTTAGTTCATTATAAGCATAAAGTAATCCTTCCATTTATTGAAAAATATGATGGGATATTGATTAAGCAAGCCGGGGAGGGAGCTTTTTGCATATTTTCAGATTCAGCTAAAGCAGTGTGTTTTGGGCTGGAGATTCTCCAGATGTGGAAGAGTATCTCACCCGTGAAACTGAAAGTTGGTATTCACTTTGATAACCTGGTTTTTAAACATGGAGAGCTCTTAGGGAAAGGAATCAACTTTACTAAGAAAATCAAAGATTTTGCTGAATTAGGAGGAATTTGTATTTCACAGGCTGTCTCTAATAAAATTCAAGGTCGACCAGATATTCACACATCTTCAATTGGTGAAAAGACATTTGAGGGTTTTACAGAACCGGAAGAGCTATTTTTGGTCAATATTCCGGAGCAATTTGTAGCTATGGATGGAACCTTAAATGTGCCTAAAGGTCAACTGAACATTGATAATAAAACAAATTATTCCTCCATGATGGGTTGGATAGGAGGGACCTTGCTCATCATTATTATTTTATTCCAAAGCGTCCAATATTTTACCCAGCCCAAAGATATTATTGGCGTTAATTCCATTGCTGTTTTCCCCTTTGACAATATTCTGAAAATTGATGAGTTTGATTGGCTCACGGACGGGTTCGCTAGGACATTAACCTTTAAACTGAGTAATGTGGAAGTATTGCAGGTAATTGATCAATTACAGGTATTAAAGGCAATTAAAAAAGTACAGCCACAAGCAGCAGGAATTGGCTATGAATTGCTTGCTAGGAAAACAGCAGAAAATATGAATATTAATTTATTACTCCTTGGAAGCTACCAAATTTATGGTGACAAAATACAGGTAACTACAAAACTTGTAGAAGTGAAATCAGGAGTTGTAAAACCTCTCATAATGGAAACATATTCACTGGACGATCCTTTATCAATGCAGTCTGATATTTCGGATAAAATAAGCGCTATTCTTAAAACTAAAAATAATTCAATAAACTAACTATGCTCGAACAATTATCAAACAGAGATTACCGTCGGATAGCTGTATGCGTTTTAATCAGTATAATTTCTCTACTCTTTGTACAAAAATATTTTACGGCCGTATTTCCTGATGCATCTATTAATATGGATGTTACAAAAGATGAGGCTCATATTATTGCTAAAAAGTTTTTAGCAAACCGAGGTCATGATGTTGAAGGTTATATGCATGCCCACAGATTCGGCTATCTTGATGATGCTAAAGAGTTTTTAGAGTTTGAACTTCCTGCTGATTCTGCCGCAACAATTTTAAACAATACAAATAGTTATTATTGGAAAAATCGCTGGTTTATTCCAGAAAAGGAAGAAGAATATTATGTAAAAATTTCCACAACTGGGAATATTGCAGAATTTGATCATACAATCAATGAAGATGCTGTAGGAGACTCTTTAAGTAAAGAAAAGGCAATATATATTGCAGAATTTTTTCTGGTTGGTTCCATTGGTATTGATATTAAAAACTGGGAACTTGTAGAGTCTAAGTTAGAAAAACGAAAAAATCGTTGGGATCATAGATTAGAATGGAAGGAAAAATCCTTTAACATCAATGAAAGTACCCATCGAATAACCATATTGGTGCAAGGTGCGAATGTCGATTATTATAATGAGTGGATCAAGGTCCCAGATACCTGGAAGCGAGAATACGAAAAATTACGTTCAAAAAATGGCTTATTAGGTTCTATCGGTGGTTTTGGAACAATTCTAACCTTATTCCTTATCTTTTTAATGATATTTGTCCGATCCAGAAAGAATGATATCCACTGGAAAACTGCTCTTATTTATTCACTAATTGCTGGAATAATAATGTTATTAGTGCAATTAAATGAATTGCCTTTACAAATGTATTGGTTTGATAATAAAGATTCCTATTTTTCTTTTTTAACAGAAGTAATTTTCTTTCAATGTATATTAATTCCTTTGGGAATTGGTTTATTTTTTAGCGTACTAATTGCAGGATCTGAGCCATTGTACAGGGATCAATATCCTCATCATATTTCCTTCAGG
>DASCRE010000197.1:0-4906 GCA_034408645.1 Fidelibacterota bacterium
CCTGTAACTCTGCTATTGACCACATAATTTCTGACATGTCGTCCGAAGAAGAAACAATTATCTCATATTTACCTACACCCTCCACCGCTTCCCAAGAAAATTGAGGTGTCTGTGAAAAAACTTCTTCATTCATTGGGGAAATAAGATTGACAATAAATATAGTTGATAACTGAAAAGATGATACATCGCTCCATAACCCTGTAATATTACCATTTTGGTCCGTGACAACTGCTTGCCAATAATATGCGACATTAAATTCTAATGCATCACCAGCGTACTGAACGCTTGTCACTCCTGATGTAGATTCCCAACCATCTGAAAAATCCTCATTTGAACTCACCCGGACTTTATATCCAGAAGCGCCTTCCACTTCCTGCCAGATAAAAGAAGGTGAGGTGGTAGATATCTCTCCACTGGGCTCGCTTAAAATCAGAGGCGGTGGTTGTTCTATTTGAAACGAACCAATGTCACTCCATGCTCCAACTGAATTTCCATCCTGATCTACAACAATCACTCTCCAATAATATGACTGCCCGCTTTGAAAAGGTGGGTCATCCGGATAGGTAAGATTTGTCATACTGACCGTGGAGCCCCATGCACTTGACATATCATCATTTGGACTTATCTCAACAAGATATCCTGCAGCACCCTCAGCTTCAGACCAGCTAAATTGAACATTGACTACTCCTACTTCGGCATCTACAGGAGAACCAAGCTCAACCTGGGTAAATGCAGGGGTTGTGAATGCTGATTCCGGTTTATTGCTCATTGGACTCACACTTCCATCCACAGCCTGAACACTCCATGAATAGGTAGACCCATAGCTTAAGGAAGGTTCACCAGGATAGGTTACCTCATTTGCATCAACCAAATCACTCCAAATTATATTACCATCAAGTGATACTGCCACTAAATATCCAGAGGCACCTTCTAAAGCACCCCACTTTAAAACAGGTGTTATATTTGAGACAGTGACACTCATAGGGGAAGTTAGCGATAATTCGTTTAGTCCCGGTGTGCTAAACGTCACAATATCACTCGCATTAGCTAGTTCAGCTCCATTATCATCAAGAGGAGTGACTCGCCAAAAATAGGTCATATCGTAGCTGCCTACAAAAGAACTGTATTCCGTTCCACTGACAATTTCAGAAACTACTATATCATCAGATGTACCTATAACCAATCTATAATTTGATGCATTTTCCGATGCCGCCCACTTGAAGACCGGTAACAGAGATCCTATAGATGTATTGACAGGTTCCAATAAATCTATGGGAGCCAAAGATGTAGTTGAAAAACTTGCTGAAATACTTTGGGCATCAGAATATGGTAAATCCTCCTCGTTCAGAGGAGATACATTCCAGTAATAGGTTGTTGCATAGTTCAAACTGATGGCATTATCGGGATAGTCAGCGTTGGAACCCTCCACAGTAGTGGTCCAGATAATGGTTGAAATATCTTCATCCTCTGCCATATTTATAAGATATTTTGTAATCCCTTCCACAGCTGACCATGAAAATGAGGGAACGAGTCCCGGAATTTCCTCACTAACCGGTGAATTTAAAGTAGGTGACTGGATTGGATCAGGCGTTTGAAAACTTGCTACTGGACTTCTCACCTCTTCACCAAATGTATTTCCATCGGCATCCAAAGGGATGATCTGCCAGAAATATGAAACCCCTCTGGAAAGATTCATAGCATCCTGGGGATATGTAACACTGACTTCAGCGATATTAGTTCCCCAAACAGGGGATGCCAACTCCTCATCAGTTCCTACAGATATGAGGTATTGTGAGACTTGGGAAACAGCGCTCCATGAAAAAGTTGGTGTGAGAGAACTTATCTGCTCCCCTACTGGTGAATTTAATGTGGGTGGCTCAATGGATTCGGTCTGAAAATATCCTGATTCACTGGGGTCACCAAACGGATTACCATCTCCGTCAAATCCCTGTACCTGCCAATAATAGGTTGTTCCCCAACTGAACACATTTTCCGGTTGCCCAGTATTCGTTCCGGAAACCATGGCTTCCCAGACAATATTAGACATATCCTGCACCGGACTTACAGACACTTCATACGTTGCCGATGGCGGGTCTGTAGCTCCCCAAGAAAATAAGGGTCCATCCATAATTAATGGTTTCGAAATAGTGGGAGTTTGAATTAATACCAAATTGCCGGGAATACCGTGAATATTACCATCTTTTAAAGCGATAATTCTTGCATAATAAACCATTCCATACTCCAGCGCCGGTGCTGAACTGGGATATGTAACTGGAAAGCTATTTAATTGATCTGAGATCCAAATATGATCTGATTCATCAGCATCTTTCGTCACAATTATTTGGTACGCATCTGCTCCGCTGAC
Source organism: Fidelibacterota bacterium (assembly GCA_034408645.1). Taxonomy (GTDB): domain Bacteria; phylum Fidelibacterota; class Marinisomatia; order Marinisomatales; family AB-629-J13; genus AB-629-J13. The sequence continues at coordinate 2,366 of DASCRE010000197.1, forward strand.
AGCAGTTGTTAAATTAAATGTTGGTTGAACTTGACCCAACACTTTTCCAATGAACAAAATAGTGAACCAAAAAACCATTAACCTAATTTTTATGATTGTTTTCATCAGAATGTCACCGTCATTTCAGGTTGCTCATCTGCTCCCGGTTGGTTACCGGTAGTAAACCTAAACACGGTACCAATATCGCCAAAGGACACACCTTCTTGGTAGGCCTGCCCCTGCACAAAATAGGTTGTGGTAAATTCCAAGCTCACATCTCCTTCTGTCAAAGTGTAGGGGAGTGACGCTAATATATCGGATTCCCAGATTATTTCTGACATGTCTTCAGACTCCGAAATCTTCAATCTGTATCCATCAGCACTCTCTACGGGTGAGACAAGAGAAAAAACAGGTAAACTGGGTGCTTCATCACTAATGGATGTAGTAACAACAGGAATGGTCAAATCTAATCCTTCAACGTTGAATCCAGAGATACTATAATTATTTGAATTTCCCATAAGCATATCGTCACCATCGAGAGCCAGCACTTTCCAAAAATAGATACCTCCATCCGACAATAGAAATTCTGAAGCATTCAATTGATAGCTGTTTGAATTAACTTTCACTGAAAAATCTGGGCTTTCCCCTGAACTGTTATCTCCATAAAACAGTTGAAATTCAAACGAAGGGATACCTGTTGGCGCTTCCCAACTGAATACGGGGGTTATTGAATTAACAGAACCTCCATCTGATGGTGAAGATAGAACTACGGGATCTACAGAAAAATTATAGACATCTAAATATTCTTCAACGGATCCCATATAATTTTCATTCTGATCCAGTGCAATTACTTTCCAATTATAAATTCCACTTGGCGCTAATGTAGGAGCATCACTGGGATAGGTAAACGAATTTGATGTTACATTTTGAATAACTATGGGATTATCAACCTGACCATCATCTGCTACCGAAATTCTAAATTCATATCCACCAACCCCACCAGGCCCATCCCAAGTAAAACCAGGTGTAAGTGATGACACTGTCATACCTGTACCAGGCTCCTGAAGTTGAATAGGAGAAATAGTAAAACTAAAAATCTCCTCCGACCACGCTCCCGGTACTGGGTCCAGTGGATTTGCCCTGACTTTCCAGTAATATTGATTGGATGGCAGCGGAATCAATGGAGGTGCATCAGAAGAATAAGTGTAAGAAGAATTATTCAACACAGCATTCCAAATTGGAATCTCTACCAAGGGGTCTTCCCTGTCTCCGATCCATATCTCATAATTCATCGCTCCAACAACTGGAGCCCAAGTAAACGATGGCATGACTTCAGTCTCCACTATACCCTGCCCTGGGGTCATCAGTTGCGGTGATTTTCCAAATTTAAATAACCAAATTTCACTTACTGCTGGATCAATGGCGTCCCAGCCATAAAGCCCATCCTCATTATAGGTGGATATCTGCCAGACATATTCACGACCATTGGAAAAAGGATCAGCTTCCGGTGGATAGGTCCAGCTTATATTTTCCTGAGTACCCATGTGTTGGTGGTCAATGTCCCAGTCATTTGTCCAATGAGTCAGATTATCCATCGCCTCTTCCCTGCTCTGTCCTTCTTCTACCAAACAAATCCGTATATTATATCGAAAATTTATACCAGAAGCTGTTCGCAATGAATACCAGGAAAAAGTTGGATTTGTTTGCTCCACCACGCTCTCATCGGCTGGAAGGAATAACAGAGGCGGTACAGGAATAACAATTCTCCATTCGTAGGACTCTGTCTCATCATTGATTACATGAGCTGGAGGATCAATAAAATACAGTTCGTCATTGTCACTCCATAATTTGGCTTGCAGTTCTACTGTCAGTTCATAGTCTCCAGGTGGCAATGTGCCAGTACGGGCGACAATCTCATTAAATTCCGGACCAGAGCCCACATCAACGTTAAGCTCCTCAATCCGAGAGTAATCGTTATTAAAAACATGTTCCCATTCATTTGGGCCTAAATACCCATGTCCATTCACTTCATCCCATTGCTTTGTACCCACCCGAGTGCGTCCATTCATTATCGTACCGGGAGTAATGGACGAGTTTGAAATCTTTAAAGTAAACGTAATCCTGTACTGGATTGGCTCTTCTTCATCATTTTTTACCCAGACTGAAAATAAATTTTGATCCCAACCAAGCCTTGAAATCATCTGAGGATTGTCATTAGGATACAACTCCATCGTAACATCCGGGTCACCACTCTGACCTGATAGAGGACCAATCATCATGAATACTATTAACCATCCATAAAAACTACACCGACGGATTTTATGTGTTTCCATTATCATTTTTACAGTTTTTATGTTGTGAAAATTAATCATAATCAAGCAGGAAATACCTCACTTTCCAATGCCCTAAGAATCATTAGTATTATTTCATCTAAAGAATCGAAATCCTGTGTCCCACTATCATAAAGATTCCATGTAACCGGGTCACCATTCAAATAAACATATCCCGGGTCCAACTGTAAAATCCAGTATAAAGCCCCTGTCTCCAAATCAGTATTATTAG
>DASCRE010000198.1:0-6557 GCA_034408645.1 Fidelibacterota bacterium
TAATGATTTATCCATTTCTTTGATGAATATGGATGTTGCTTTTTTTGGTGCTAATAAAATCAAACGTTGTTTCGCTCGTGTCATCGCAACATACAATAGACGTCTTTCTTCCTCATAATGGTGTTCTTTAGGTGATAAATTTGTGTGAGATGTATATTGCATCCATTCATCCGGTGGTTTGCTGATCACTGAGTCCTTTTTGAAATTTAGGGGGAAGCTTCCGCTACGATTGAAAGGTACAAAAACTATCGAAAATTCACCGCCCTTTACACCATGAATGGTGCTAATGGTTATAGTATCCGATTTACGATTATCTTCAGGATATTGGACAGGAAGCCCACCAATTTCCATAAGTGTTTCCAGATAAAGATTAAATTCTCTAATCCCCCTGTTTCCTTTCTGACGTGATGAAAATTGCTGAGCGTTTTTAATGAAAATACCTATATTAATCAGTGATAATTGATCGAAATAATCATATCGCTCAATTAATGGTCTCAGTAATGCGGTCTGAACACAGATGTCCCAAATAATTTCTCCGGCAGATTTTTTTTTGGATTGATCCTGCAATGACTTGATTATTCGGATAATATGGGCCAATATTTTTGGTAGTGCTGAAATATTATTGTGATTTAGTATTTGATCTACTATAGAATGTGTGCTCCATTTATTCACATCACGAAACCAATAAACTGCTTCGTTGATTCCTAAATTTATCTTTATTAAATGAAAAAATGATGAACTTTCATAAGAGCCTTTTCCGATAACCTGGCACCATGCGTTTAGGGTTTTAATAGATTGAATCTCGAAATATTTGATAAAACGATTGGTTACGGGTAACCGCGATTTTTGGAAATGCAGGTGCAATGATTTTGCTTTGGCAATTGACCTACAAAGCACAGAAATCTCTTTTAAAGGGTACCCTTTTGAAATATAATCTTTAATCAAATCCATAATAATCTCCGGATGATCGTCCATTTCTGCATAAATGAGTTTGGGTTTTGGTCCGGTATTATTTCTAACTGAAATCAGTTTTTTTTCAATTCTTTCAGAGTTATTGTTTATAACATCATTGGCCGTATCCAAAATTTGCTGATGAGAACGGAAAGATGTGTTCAGGGTTACTCTAAGATATTTAGGATGTGATTGATAATTTTTACTAAAAAAATCAAGATTATATTTACTTGCTCCCCTAAAACTGTAGATTGTCTGATCGTCATCTCCAACTACGGTAATTGATTTACTTTTGTCTCCTATTAATCCAATGACCTGATTAAGAGCATAATTGTTATCTTGAAATTCATCTATAATGATATGTTTTATTTTGTTTTGAATTTTGGTTAATACTGATAAATCATTTTTTAATAGTGACCATGCATGAAAGATCATATCACCGTAATCAACCAAACCCAGTTGCTGTTTAATGTCTTGATAAAATTCATATATTTTCTGTATGTCCCTCAACTGGTTCTTATCTTCAGACGATAACAGAGAATTGTTTAATGATTTCATATTCAAATCAACTGGGGCAAGCATTTCATCCCTACATCTATTAATAAAATGTATTGCTTTACCTACTGATTTATGTGGATTTAGAGGAAACTCTTCTGAGTAGTATGGGCGTAACCTATCAAAATTATTTAATATTAAATATACAGCTTCACTTTCCTCTATCAATTGAAGGTTGTTCTCAGATAACCCAAAATCTTTAATTAAACTGTAGCAAAAGGAATGGAATGTGGTGATTGTGGAATCTCGTACCTGTGCTCCAACTTTTTTAACCAAACGGTCTGTCAGTTCACGTGCAGCTCGTTCTGTATAAGTAATAGCAAGTATATTTTCAGGTTTTATTCCTAAATTCTCAAACAAATAAATAAATCGATAGAGAAGTGTTGTGGTTTTACCTGTTCCGGCACCGGCAAGTATCATTAGAGGAGCAGAATCATGGCTTATAGCTACAGTCTGATCCGTGGTTGCTCTAAATCTTTCTCCGTGAGTATAATTCACGTTTGAAAATTAAATGAATTCAAAATAGGAAACAGGTAAATTGGTTTCTAAAAAATATGTATATAATCTTAAGTGTGTTACACTCTAAAAACAAATTTTAACCTTTAGCAATTAAGAATGTCTAAAAAGGTAAATGAGATGCAAAATGATTATGAACTTATTAAACAATTTCAAGAAGGAAATCAATCTGCATATGATAAATTGGTCAAACGGTACCTTCAGAACACCTATCAATTTTTTCTCAAATTTACCAAAGATCCAATGGATGCAGAAGACCTTTCCCAGGATGTTTTTATCAAGCTACTTCAGTCATTACATAACTTTCGATTTGAAGCGGCGTTTACAAGCTATCTCTATCGTATTCAACTTAATACAGCCAATTCTTTTATTCGCAAGGCCCGTTGGAAAAAATATCTTCATCTGGACCAAACAGCTGAAACCGGTTCCTATGATCAGAATATGGAAAGAGAATGGTCAAAAACGGAAATATGGAACCACGTTTCAACTCTTCCAAAAACTCAGCGGATGGTTATTATATTGAGAATCGCACAGGATTTACCTTACAAAGATATTTCTAATATCTTAGGAATAAGTGAGGGCTCTGCAAAAGTAAATTATCATCACGGAATAAATCAATTAAAAAAACGATTCAAGGATGCGAGATGAAATTTGAGAAAAAGATAGAAAGCTCTTTGTCTTCACAAGATCTTATTTTAGATGAAAAAATTTTCTTAAGCAATGTTCATGAGAGACAATTCAATATTTTAAAGAAAAAGCAGCAATTAACGCAGACAATTATTGGTGGATTATTAATTTTAATGATTGGATTCTTGAGCGTTGAATCATTAGACAAATCTCCAATTATTTATAATTATTATGTTGAAAATAATCAAGAAGTTTTGGAAATAGACACAACTGCGTACTTTGAAGATATGGCACTAATCCTAATCGATTCTGATGGAGATATTTATGAAACCGCAAAATTTCTTTATGAATTAGATATAGAATATTTTAATCAATAAATGGAGATTTAACTATGAAAAATATAATATTATCAATTATGTTTCTGTTAGTAGGTATAGTGACAGGGCAACCGAAAAAGGCTGTAGTGAAAGAGAAAAAAGAAAAAATGGAAATGATGATGGCCTGGAAACTTACAGAGCATTTAAAACTTACAAATGAGGAAGCTGAAAAATTCTTTCCCCGGTTTAGAGAACACAGAGAAATAATAAATACTTTTACTGATAAAGAAAAAACATTAAACTCTGAAATAAAAGAAAAAATTGAAAGGGGAGATGCACTTTCGAACAAGGATCTGGACAAATTATTAAGTGAATTATCTGAATTGGAAAGAAAAAGGATAAAAGAGAAAAGATTATTTATTGACGGTTTAGAAGGACATTTAAACAATGTCCAAAGGGCAAAATTGATTGGTTTCGAACATAGATTTAGGAAGGAAGTCCGAGACCAATTAAAACACCATAAAAAAGGTGCTGGAAAACCTGATGGTCCACACTATAATAAGAAAGGAAAACATTTCTGGAAATAAATTATATAGGAAATAAATCATGAAAATAATAAAACTAATATTAACGGTAATTGGTTTAATTGTTATTGGTTGCGAAGACCAACAGAATAGTTATACCGATAGAGAATTTGAATTAGAATCATTAATACTAGAAGATGATGTCTTAGGAATTGAAGGACTCGACGACAATATAGATAGGGTGCTTTCTGATGATGAATATACTGCAGGGGAGGACAGCCTTGAATCAACAGAGGAGGTAAATTTGGTAAAAATAATGGAGGTATTGCATCCCGATAGCGGCTACATATATCGTTTTGGGAAGAGTATTAACTCCGTGACCAAGACAATTATTTACACACATGAGGAAGATACTTCAACTGCCGAAATTATCCGGATGGTTTCCGGAGACTTTATTTGCGTTGTTATTGATACGATTTTGGCAGACACTATTAGAACTGAGAAATCATTTAATAGTGAATTCAATCGCATGGTGCGATTTGTAAGACATAATGATGCTGATGAACAAGGCCGACACTGGAGAATAGATGCCTTCACAATAGGAATCGGAAATATGAGTGATTTAGTTTCTCTTACAAAGCTTGAATACTATACGATAAATTCAGAAAACACATGGGAGTCCGAGTTTGTTTTAACCAGTGATGAGGCAGAGACAATTTGGATACCAAGAAATTCAATACCCACCTTCTACAAAGGAGATTCTGTTAAAGTAGAAGTTAGCGTGATAAATAATAGTGATCCGGTCTTCGATTATAAAAGTGGTGAAGGTGTTGTCATGCATTATGGACGCCATCGTCACTACAAAGCTCGGCGAAAAATGTCTGATAATGGAGTTGGATCTGATACAGGCGAAAACGATAATACATTTACAAGGATATGGCGTATTCACGGACCTGGATATAATGATGAGGGACAACAACGTTCACATCGAGTATTCCGTGCATTCTTTGACGTAATGGATTTTGGTACACTTTTCGATACAGAAAAAGATGTTCACACAGCTGTTTGGGCATTACCTTACAAGGTGGTTCGGCAATAATCTTATTTGCAGACCAGGACTTATTATAAATCTTTCAAATCTTTAAGGAGATCTGTGAGCATGACTTTAGCATCACCAAAGACCATTATCGTGTTTTCGAAACCGAATAGCTCATTTTGAATTCCTGCGAAACCGGGGTTCATAGTTCGTTTATTAACCATTACTGTCTTTGATTTATCTACATCCAATATAGGCATACCATAGATAGGACTCGATGTATCATGCCTAGCTGCAGGATTTACTACATCATTTGCACCAAGAACAATTGAAACATCACAATCTTCAAACTCAGAATTAATTTCGTCTAAATCTTTTAGTTGTTCATAGGGTACATTTGCCTCAGCCAACAATACATTCATATGTCCGGGCATTCGCCCTGCGACAGGGTGTATTGCATATAAAACATTTTTATCTAATTTCTCTAGATAATCAGCAACTTCCCTTATAGCATGCTGAGCTTGAGCAACAGCCAGTCCATACCCGGGAACTATAATTACTTTTTCCGCTGCATCCAATATCATAGCTGCTTCCTCAGTAGAATAGCTTTTTATGTTCATCTCTTTTCCTGTGGAAGTTGCTCCATCTGTCTGAAGACCTACTGCACCAAAAATAACATTTGCCAAGGAACGGTTCATTCCTTTACACATGATGTTTGTCAGGATGAGGCCTGATGCGCCCACAAGTGAACCACTGATAATGAGCCCATTATTCATTAAAACAAAACCTGTTGCAGCAGCAGCCACACCAGAGTATGAATTTAATAACGAGATTACAACAGGCATGTCAGCGCCCCCTATGGGAATTGTAAGTGTTATGCCTAGTATAGCCGCTAGTGCAACAACACCAAGAAAAGATAGCATCAAGGATTCTGTTGATAAAATCATTCCAGCTGCTGCACAAATAAGGGCAAGTGCAAATAAAGCATTGAGAATCTTCTGTCCTTTAAAAACTATAGGTTGACCTGAAATCAATCCCTGTAGTTTTGCAAAAGCAATAAAACTTCCAGTTATCGTTAGTGTACCTACAAAAACGCTAACAGAGATAGTCGCAAGCAAAAAATGATTTGTAGCTCCTGCAAAAACTTCTGGTGCTGCTTTGGTGTAGAATTCCGCTGCTGCAACCAATGCAGATGCGCCACCGCCAAATCCATTAAAAAGTGCCACCATTTGGGGCATGCCGGTCATTTCAACTTTTATGGCAAATATTCCACCAATTAAAGATCCAATAACGATCCCCAGGGCAATGAGTTTATAATCAATAGCTCCAGAGGAAATAAGGGTGGTTGCTATAGCTATAAGCATTCCCACAGATGCAATTGTATTTCCGGTACGGGCTGTCTTGGGATGACTTAGCCTTTTAAGTCCTAGTATAAAGAGGACAGCAGCTAAAACATAAAATATATTAGAGAGCTCCATTAAATTATTTCCGTTTGAACATTTTCAGCATACGGTCTGTTACCATAAATCCACCGACAACATTTATTGTGGCAAATATAACTGCAATTAAACCAAACCATGTGCCAATTTCCCCACCCACTTTGGTTGCGATAATTGCACCGACGATTGCAATACCAGAAATAGCATTAGAGCCTGACATAAGGGGAGTGTGAAGAGTAGGAGGGACCTTTGTTATAATTTCAAAACCGACAAACAGTGCCAATATAAAGACCGTTAAAATATTAATATCCATATGTTTTCCCTATAGAATTAGAGCTTCTTTAGTTGGTTCATGAGTGATCACCCCATTATGTGTAAACATAGCTCCCGAAATAATTTCATCCTCTAGGTCAAGGTTCAGTTCACCATCTTTAAACATATGTCTAATAAAACTAGTTATATTTTTTGAATAGAGCTGAGTAGCGTGTATGGCTACTGTGCTTGGAATATTGGCTGTTCCATCAATAGTAACATTATGAACGATAACAACCCTGTCTTTTTCCGTTAATTCGCAATTTCCACCATTTTCAGC
>DASCRE010000199.1:0-11517 GCA_034408645.1 Fidelibacterota bacterium
TACAGTGTCCCCACTTTTTATGAAGATTGGGGTCACGATTATTGGGGAGATCAGTGCGAGGGAGACCAACCTTATAGTCAACTAAATGGGAACGACCTATTTCCGGAAGTTTTGGTTGGAAGAATTTCTGTTAGGTCATCATCAAATATATCAAATATCGTAAATAAGATCATTCATTATGAAAAAGCCACTTATATGGGAGACCTAAATGAATTTTATGAGAGAGCTGCTGTTATGGGTGATCCAGGAGATTCAGGGCTATCAACGGTGATAACCGCGCGCTATGTGGAGAATGTTATGGAAGCTTATGGAGTAGAAGATGTTCGAATAAAAATTTCCGGAAGCAGTTGGACATCCTGGATGGAAAACAGGCTTGAAGAGGGAGTTGCCTATTTTCAATACAGGGGGTTTTATGGTGTGAGCGGGTTTGATAACGGAGATATAGATGATGCAAACAATGGGCATAGACTTCCGTTTGCTACTGTCTTAACATGTGGGACAGGATCATTCGCTCAAGAGACTACCTGTCTATCTGAACAGTTTTTAAAAGCGGGGTCAGTCTCAAGTCCTAAGGGAGCTGTTGCAGCGGTGAGCACCGCAACTGGGAATACGCACACTATGTTCAATAACATCATCGCCATGGGAATTTATGATGGAATATTTCCTAAAAAGGTTGGCACAGCCGGGGCTGCGTTGTCAAATGGAAAATTAACGTTATACAGTGCCTATCCGAACAATCCGTACAACTGGGTCAATGCATTTTGTCAGTGGAACAGTTTAATGGGGGACCCCTCAACTCATCTGTGGACAGACACCCCTGAGATCTTGGAGGTTAATTATAATGAAGATATTCCTTTTGGAACGAATTACATAGAAATTGAAGTTTTAACAGATACCGGAGAGCCTGTTGATATGGCGATGGTGACTCTGCTAAAAGGAAATGATGAAATTTTTATTAATGGACTTACAGATGAAAATGGAAGAGCGGTCATCCATCTTGGCTACCAATATGGTGGTCAGCTATCTGTTACTGTAACAAAACAGGATTGCAAGCCTTTTATTGGAACAGCGACCATTATAACCGAAGGTAAATTAGTTAATTTAGATAACATTGTAACAGTTGAGATCAATGATGAGGGAGGAGATGGTTTGTGGAACCCCGGTGAAACAGCAGAAATAGCTATTCCCCTTTATAATTATGGATTTGTAGGGGTATCAGGTGTTACAGCGGAAATCACTACAACTGCTGAATATATGGATATCATTGAGGGGTCGGCATATTATGGGTCTATGGGTGTGGGTCAAAGTCAGTATGGTGAGGCATTCACTGTGAGCCTCTCTCCCTCAGCAATGGAGCGGGAAGAATTGAAATTATATCTTATAATATCTGATGACAGCGGGGAGGAATGGCATTCCATTCTAAATATGAACTGTGTGGGAACTCATCTAATTGTATCTGGTTATTCTGTGTTTCACCCCAATGGGCTTGAGCCGGGAGAAACTTCAGATATTCAGTTAACCCTTTATAATAGTGGTTTTATGCCTACTGAAAATCTAACCGGAACATTGCTCTCAATTGGTCCGGAAATTCAAATCATTTCACCACAGGCTAACTGGAATCCCATCAGCTCAGGATTGTCAGCTCCCAACCAGGATTGGTTTACCATTAAACCATTGGCAGATTTAATCCCTGGCACAGTTTTAGGCATGAAACTGACTGTGGAATCGGATAACGGTTTTTATCGAGATCTATATTTTTCACTAGAGGTGGGTGAAGTTTCCGTTTCAGATCCTTTTGGGCCAGATAGCTATGGCTATTACATTTATGATTCAGGAGATTCAGGATATGACCTTTCGCCTGATTATGACTGGGTTGAGATATCATCTATTGGGGAAAATCTTGACATTTATGATGTAGGGAATGGTCGGGGAGTTTGCTCTGAAAACAGTAATGTAATGTGTGACAGTGATGCAGATTGTGATCCCTGGGGGGGGGCCTATTATGGATATTGTGTATTTGCGGAGACAACAAAGGAAGTGGATCTGCCCTTTACATTTAGATTTTATGGTGTGGATTATTCATCGGTCAGTGTTTCTTCAAATGGCTGGATTGCCTTTGGAGATTCTGAGTTGGAATCCTTCAGAAATTATCCCATCCCCGGAGCGGGAGGGCCTTCACCAATGCTGGCAGTATTTTGGGATGATTTAAAAACATCCAATGGTGGAGATGTATACACTTTTTCTGATCCCGGAAACGAGTATTTTATTGTAGAATGGTCAAATGTGAGGACACAAAACTATAATTCACTGAACAGTTTCCAGGCTATTTTGTATAACCAAACCGCTCCACCATATGATGACAATGAGATCAAACTACAGTACAAGACCTTCAATAACACATCTTCTGGAAGCTATGCAGGATACACGCCAAACCATGGTGGATATGCAACTATAGGGCTTGAAAATCATGCATCAAATATTGGCCTTGAATATTCTTTTTACAATGAATATCCTACTGCGGCAATGGAACTGGATGACCATGATGCACTATTTATTACGACCCGCCCAAATATTGATTTTTCCGATGTAACCGTACCCGTTTCTTTTATGGGAGATTGGAGTTTAATTGGTCTTCCTGTCCAGGTTGAAAACCCTAACTTTTCATTCCTTTTTCCTGATGCAATCGACAACACCCTCTATTCTTTCAACGGGTCATACGTTAGCGAAGATATTTTGGTCCCCGGTAGTGGATTCTGGTTGAGATTTGAAAGTGGAGGTTCCGTTGATATAACGGGAGGAAATATTCTAGATCAAGCAATAAATTTGAGCGCAGGTTGGAACCTGGTCAGTGGGGTTTCCCAGTCTGTATATTTGAATGATATATCAGACCCTGACGGCTTGATTATTCCTGGGACACTCTATGGTTATGGTGAGAGTGGTTACATAGAATCGTGGATACTTGAGCCGGGGAAGGGATACTGGGTTCGTTCTTATGAAGAGGGAATAATCTTTATTTCCGGTAGATATTCAGGAAGAGTTGATGTCCCTTCGGGACAAATATCTGAGTCCTCATTCATCAGCTTCAATGGAAGGAAATTGTTTCTAAATTCGCAGGTTTCTCCTTCAGCTGAAATACAATTCACTCTCCCACCAAAACCGCCTTCCGGAGCATTTGATGTCCGTTTTTCAGGTGATACAAAACTATGCACAACAGGTGATTGTTTGATAGAAGTTATGAGTCCTTATAACAGCCTTAATATTAGTTATGATGTTAGTTTAAATATCGGTAAAAACAAGCAATGGGTTCTAACATTAGATCATGGAAAAGATTATATTTTGGAAGGGGCAGGGGAGATTAGTGTTCCGTCTATGGATAGGTTCACTTTAGAGAAAAAGGCGGTTGCTCCTGTGTTATTTACACTCCATCAGAACTTTCCTAACCCCTTTAATCCCATCACTGCTTTACGCTATGACCTCCCGGAAGAGGCCTTTGTTACTCTTATAGTTTATGACATGCTGGGGGTGGAGATAATCCAACTGATTAACACCACCCAAGAAGCAGGTTTTAAGTCAGTCCAGTGGAATGCTACAGACTCCATGGGGATTCCTGTGAGTGCAGGAGTATACTTATACAAAATACAGGCAGGGGAGTTTGTTGAGACCCGCAAGATGGTGCTGTTGAAGTAAACTCTTTGTAAAAAAGTGAATAAGGAGTACCTTGACAGATGATTTTAAACCTAGTTATTTCATATATACTAAATTGGGTCAATAAAAATGACTGAATTAATAATCAATCAGTCAGTGGCAATACTCTGTGATGGTAATAATATTGAGCGAAGTATTCATGATATGTCTAAATCAACCAAGGCTATGATTAATTTCGATGAGCTTATACCTAAACTTTTAAATGGGAGAGGGTTAAACAGGCTGATATATTTTCGCGAAGGGAGATCTATTTCAAAAAAATTTGCTGAACGGCTTCATGAGAATTATTATGGGTCAGTAATACCCTGTCATAAATCAGCTGATATTCCGCTCTCAATTAAAGCAACCCAATTGGCGTCTAAAGTAGATACAATCATTATTATGTCAGGTGATTCAGATTTTGTCGAGTTGGTAACACACCTCAGAGCAGAAGGTGTAAGGGTTGAGATTGCAGCTGTAAAACGAAATACTGCGAATATTTTAATAGATGAGTCCGACTACTACCATGAAATAACAAGTGATGATTGGTTCATTTATAAAGCATCTAAAAGACCAGCTTTTACAAAAAAGAAATAAGGGTAAATTCTAAAACAAACTGAAATAGTCTCCCGCTTCCTGTTAGAGCGGTTTTTACCTTACTTCCTCCTGTTTTAATCAAGTTTGACGTATATTATTGTAAATAAATGAGCTCCTATGCATAAGAGATTAATATAAAAAAATGTGGTTGGGATAAAGAGCAGTTTTCTTATTTGTGAGTGCAGGAGTAGATTGAGACCGTCAGGATTATACTATTTCATGAAAATAATTTTATTTTTACCGATTATTGTGCTGATTACAGGGTGTCTGCCTGTACACCTTGCTCAACCCATAAGCGAGCCTACAGAAAACATTGCATCCTTTCCAAAACTAACGGAGCGCAACAGACTGCTGGGGGCATTATCAACGGAGCGAACCTGCTATGATGTTCAGCACTATGATATCAATATTGATATCGATGTAGAAAAAAAGTATGTAAAAGGATATGTGGATTTTACTGCACTCGCTGTCGATGATTTTACTGTTTTGCAGATTGACCTTGCAGAGGATATGCAGTTAAACGGTATCTATTATCTCGAAAACAAACTCGAGACAACACGAAAGAAAGATGCTGTTTTTGTGAAATTTCCAGAGATCCATCGTGAAACAATGTTTCATTTCAGTGTCCACTATGAGGGAAAACCCCGGGAATCTTCAAACCCACCTTGGGACGGTGGTTTTGTGTGGGAAGAGGACCAGAAGGGCCGTCCCTTTGTTTCTGTTGTTTGCGAAGGAGATGGGGCTGGGCTATGGTTGCCCTTAAAAGATCATATTATGGATGAACCGGATAATGGTGCCAAGATGACATTCACAGTTCCATCGGAATTATTTTGTGTTAGTAATGGTCAGCTTATCAGCACAGCTGAAAATTTAGAAAATGAGAAAAAGGTGTATACTTGGGAGGTGAACAACCCCATCAACAATTACAATATATCTGTTCAATTGGGACATTATGTTTTGGTTCAGGACACCCTCCACCGAAATGGAAAAATTGAATCATTAAATCATTATGTGCTGGACTATCACCAGCAGGTTGCAAAAAACCATTTTCAACAGGCGAAGAATGTCATCCGGTTTTTCGAAAAGTTTTTTGGAAATTACCAATGGTGGGAGGATGGCTACAAGCTGGTTGAGGTATCTTACCTTGGCATGGAGCACCAGTCAGCAGTAACCTATGGAAATTCCTGGAATAATTGGGGAGGATCCCGTCAATGGACAAAAGCATATTACGGCATAATTGATGGTCTTTTATTCCATGAAACTGCACACGAATGGTGGGGGAACAGTGTTACTGCGGGAGACCCTGCTCACATGTGGATTCATGAAGGAATGGCTGTGTACAGCGAATCGATGTTTATTGAAGATCAGCTTGGCTATAACGTGATGATAGATTTTATGTTGCGGAAGCGTACGAACATCCAAAACAAACTCCCGATTGTCGGACCAGAGAGTGAAAACTACTGGGCTTTCGGGGATTCCTATAATAAGGGCGCATGGGTAATGCATACCCTCCGTCATGTGATCAACAATGATAGCTTATGGTGGGATATTTTAAAATCGTTCGCAGTTGACAATGCCCGAAAACATGTTAAAACGGGTGACTTTCAGATCTATGTGGAGTCCAGGACCGATCAAGATTTTGGGTACTTTTTTGACCAATATTTTTTTGATCACAGGCCCCCTAAATTGGAGTATTATCAAAAAGAAAAAAAACTGTTTTACCGCTGGGTTGATGTAAACCCAGATTTTCGAATGCCGCTGGATGTTGATATAAATGGCATAGAAAAACGTATCTACCCAACTCCTTCCGTTCAAACACTTGAAATCCCTGACCTGGCCGTGGTTATTTTTAAGGAATGGCAATTTCTCATAAATGCGAAGGAGAATTCTAGATTAACTGAAAATTGATTCTTCTGGTTAGTTTGGATAGATGTGTTCGCATAATTGGAGAATAAAATAGAACTCCCTTCCATTGCTATTATAAAAAATAGTCTCTCCAAATGTTACATAAACAGATTAATGGATGCTTATATATTAGTTTAAATTATTTTTGGAATAATCCAAATTTCGAAATTGTCCAACAACCGAAGAAAGAAAGTTCTTCTGCTTTTTGAAATTGGGTAAATTGCAATCATACTATCGGAAATGATTTTATAAATATAGTTTTTATATAATCAGGTTCCACTGAATAGCTCAGATTGTTTTCCTGTGGTCAACAATACTTTTAGGTGTGTTGGTGGCTGATGTTGTAAAATAGAATATGAAAAAAGAATGTTGAAATCAGGTGGAGCAATTAGAACTAATCAAATCAGCAGCCTCCGGCGACCAAGATTCATTTAAAGAATTGGTAAAATTTTTGGAACCGGCGGTAGCTTCAACGGTTATAGGAATGTTGGGAAACTGTCAGGAAGCGGCGGACGTAGGTCAGGAAACTTTTATTCGTTTTTACAAGGCCTTAAAGAATTTCCGGGGAGACTCAAATGTGAAAACCTATGTCACCCGAATTGCAATCAATCTCTCATTAAATGAGATTAAAAGACAACAAAGAAGAAGAGTTTTATTTGCGTTTGACAATAAAATGTCAGACAAGGGTAGTGAAGACGTTAATATTAAAAAACAGGAAATTATGGATATGGTGCAGCATGCACTATCACAGTTAAAGCCGAAATTCAGAGCAGTGGTTGTACTGCGATTGATAGATGGATATTCTGTAAGAGAAACGGGAGAGATCCTTGATATCCCGGAGGGGACTGTTCTCTCACGGTTTTCCCGTGCACAGAAACGCTTAAGGAAATTATTGTCACCCATGGTTAAGGGATTATTATGAAACTGAGATATTTATTATATAAATCATTTGATAAAAAACTGAGTGAACAGGAAAAGATTTATTTGGAAGAGGGATTGTCCGCCTCTAAAGAATTAAGAAAAGAAAAAGAAGATATTGCCCTATTGAGAAAGACGGTTTCACAATCCGATTATCCGTCGTTTGGGGCAGGATTTGTTGACGGGGTCATGACAGAAATAGTTCGGTTGGAGGAAAACCCCCGGACGAAACATACTGATATGAATAAACCAAAATCAAAATTTTTATTTTTCAGACCACAGTATAGCTTTGCGATGGCGCTGATATTGCTGATCGCTGTCACCACTCCAACTCTCTATTCTTGGTTGACAACTACCAGATATTCCGCCCAGAAGGGCAATACATTAAGCGTAACCCTCCCAGATAATTCTATTGTACAGTTAAATGCTGAAAGCAGTGTGTCATATTCCTCATCGTTCAATAATAAATCAAGAATGGTTTCACTGGATGGAGAAGCATATTTTGATGTAAAGAAGGGGACACTTCCATTTGTGGTACACTATGACCATGTTGAGGTTCAGGTTCTCGGGACTAAGTTTAATGTCTATGCCAGAGAACAGAATATTGAGGTATCTGTAAATGAGGGAGTTGTTAAGGTGGGAAATGATATAGATGAGGGCTCGTACAAGGAAGTGATTTTGACACAGGGTCAGATCGTTACATTTGACACGGATGAACAGCCAGGAACGCCACAGATATTTTCGAACACCCAATTCCCCGGATGGATTTATGGAAAATTTATATTTGATCAAGCCAATCTTGGAAACGTTTGTAAGGAAATTGAACGTAAATTCGACGTTGAAATTGATCTTGCCAGTACCGATTTAGGAACCATAACCGTAACAGGTGTTATGGAAGCTGACAACCTCAGTGATGTTTTGGCAACAATTTCCTTACTGACAAAACGTCCTTACAAGTTTGAAAAAGAACGATATATATTCTATTGATCGCTGTGTAATTATCGGAATATTTCTTTCCCTATTTTTCTATAACCCCGCTAAGTCAGAACCCATGGGTCATCCCATAGGGTTTGATTATAAAAACGTCCCTCTAAAAACTGCCCTGGATTCTCTTATAGAGGCCCAAAGGGTTTCTGTTGTGTATCAGGACCATCACCTGGAAGGAAAACAAACTTCAGCACGATGTGTTGACTGCACTCTAGAAGACGCACTAAATATTCTTCTTTTAAATCAGAGCCTTCAGTGGAAGAAAAAAGGAAAACAGTTCATTGTTGTGTCAACGTTACATTCGAAAATCAAAAATGAATTTATCATTAAGGGAATTGTGAGAGATGGTTTGACCGGTGAACCCATTCCCTATGCTAATGTCCATATTTACAATACACACCGGGGAGATATTACCAACGGTGATGGTTATTTCTCTATCGCTTCAAAATTGGATTCCTTTTTTTTAAATATCTCATATATTGGATATGAAACTGTTCAAAGTCCTTTTCTCTTTCCAGACTTTATAGATACATTGCGAGTTATTGAAATTTCTCCCAAGGTAATTCGATCGGAAGGGATAACTGTAGCGGGGGATGATATCGAATTTTTCAGTCAGCCATTACAAACAGGCCAGCTTTCATTTTCACCTCGTCATATTTCGTCCCTCCCAAAACTTGGGGAAACAGATGTATTTCGATCCCTGAAATTGTTGCCGGGAATACAAATTGGAAATGTTGGAACAGCAGGACTCTTTATTAGAGGAGGGACTCCGGACCAAAACCTCATACTTTTGGATGGGATGTCTGTATACCAAACAGATCATTTTTATGGATTTTTCAGTGCAATCAATTCTGAGGCAATCAAGGATGTCCAAGTATATAAGGGCGGGATTCCAGCTAAATATGGAGGACGGACCTCCAGTGTAATTCAATTAACAGGAAAACAGGGAAATATAAAGAACAGAAAATTGAGCTTTTACAGTAATCTCCTCACAGCAGGAATAGTCTATGAAGAGCCCCTGTTTAAACAGGGAAGCCTGTTCCTGGCCTATCGCAGCTCCTACTCACACCATTATAAGACTTTTCTATTTGACCACATTTATAATTATTTGACAGAAAGTGAAGGCCGAAATAGTTTAACAATATCAACTGATTCAACGGATTATTCACCCAAATTATCTTTTTATGATTTTAATGGTAAAATGACCTTTATGCCAAATGATCATAATGTTATTTCATTTAGCTATTTTTCTGGGAAAGATGAGATTAACAGAAAATATAATTTCCCTTTAGATAGCACTATTGCCTATTTAGATGCTATACAGGATGCTGCAAGGTGGAAGAATGAAAGTGGCAGTGTGAAATGGTCTAGAATTTGGAATAATAATTTATACTCTCATTTTCTTTTCAGTAATTCCAAATATAGCAGTAAGGCGTTTCATCAGGGAACATTAGTACTAAATTCAGGGCAATCGCAAATAATTAATATTACTGATGATAACAAATTAAGCGATCAAAAGATGCAACTTGATAACGAGTGGTCTCTCAATTTATCTCACAATTTAGAATTTGGATATTCCCAAAAACGTTTCGAAACCCACTACAAATTTCAATTACTTGATAATGCAAGTAAAATGAAATTATACAATGCAGTTTTAAATTCTTTTTATTTTCAAGACCGATGGAAATATAATCCGATTATAGAGATCGTTTATGGAATGAGGGTTTCTGATTTTAGTTTATTGGATAAAAGATATTTTGAACCTCGCATTTCATTTACTTATTTTTTTACAGATTACGTAACTCTAGAGGGCTCTCTGGATAGGTACACTCAATTTCTCCATCGGTTCAGTAATGATTTTATGATTGGAGGGAAAAAATATGTTTGGCTGTTATCAAATGACCTCTTAAAACCGGTCAGATCAGATCAAATCAATTTGGGAATCCATTATGATGATATGAATATGACATCTGGGGTTACAGTCTTCAAAAGAGACTTTGATAATCTAACCAATTTTTCCTATTTACAATTTCCTTCCGATACCTATGAGTTAGAGAATAACCGAACAAATGAAAATAATGTTTATATTGGATCTGGATCAAGTTGGGGCGTAGAACTTTTAATTCAAAAGAAAACCGGACCAATCAAAGGATGGATAAGCTATTCATTTGGCTCTACTGAATACAGCTTTTCAGACTCTATTATCAATCAGGGAAATCCATTTCCCGCTAATCATGACAGAAATCATGAATTAAAATCGGTACTTACTTCGTCATATAATAATTGGGATTTTACTGTTACCGGTATTATTTCTTCGGGATCTGTTTTTACTTCACAAGGGATGATAGGGTCCAGTGATATTTTCCCTGAATCTATTGTTCCAGATTCTTCAATCACCATGAATTCAAGTCGATTACCTTTTGTTCAAAGGGTGGATGTGAGTATTATAAAGCACTTCAACTTATATTCAATGAATTGGGAGCTGGGATTGTCTATCTTCAATTTATTTGATAGAAAAAATATCAGCCATAATAAATATATCACGGTTGAAAAGTCAGAGATTGAAATAACAGACGTAAAAATGTTGGGATTTACGCCCACTGTTCATATTCGTTTATCGATATAAAACTATAATACCAGGTTAAACTGGTTTTATTAACATTTGTGGGTCAGGTCACATTTTCAAATAATATGTGGTTTTTTCACTGATATTCTTTTATACTTATGAGAGTGAATACAGAGAAAATTAGACTAATGACTCAAAACTATATGACAAGATATTTAATGATCGGGTCTCTCTTAGTAAATCTTGTATTTGCAGGAGTTACATATGAGATGGGTGATCTGGTTGAGAATATCTCGACCGAAACATGTTATCCGGGAAATAATGTCGAGTGGGCTTTGTACGATAATTTCGGGAACGTAAACGGTGGAGGATATAAGGTAGTTTGGATCATTCTTTTTAGTGCTGCCAGTCATGTTAGCCAAATCGAATCTGAATTTACAGAAAATATATATAACCAGTATCGAGACAATGGACTTACTGTTGTCGCAGCAGGAACCCAGTGGGTAGATGACTTAACGTGTGAAGAGTGGGCCACAGAGCATGGAATATCCTATCCAATAATAGATGACTCTGATCTAATATTTCGATCCCTGTTTACGGATGGCTCTGTTCCTCACCATGTGCTATTGGACCACCAGATGAGGGTGATATTTTCGCAGTCTGGGACTATCATTCCACCAACGGGAAATGATTTCCTTAGCACCCTTGATAACGCAGTGGAAGGCCTAGAGTCTTTGTTGGTGGTTCCTCATTTAAAAGACTGGGACATGGTAGGCCTACCTGTAAATGTTTCTGATGCATCACAGTCTTCCGTTTTTCCAGGTTCGGTTGAGGGGACTCTTTTCTCTTTTGGTGAAACG
>DASCRE010000200.1:0-9597 GCA_034408645.1 Fidelibacterota bacterium
GGTGAGTTCTTTAAGTAAATGAATAGCAATTTTAGGGAAACGTTCAAGAATATCCAAAAAGTCACTTCTTTGAAGGGTCAAGACTTCTGCATCTTCTAGCGCGATAACATTTGCCGATCTACCCTCTCCATCCAATAATGCCATTTCTCCAAAAAAATCTCCTTCTCCTAAAATCGCCAGGATTACTTCTCGCCCATCATCACTCATCCTGGTTATTTTTACTGTGCCCTTGCTGATAAGGAAGAAAGTTTCGCCTGCGCTTTCCTCAATCAGGATCATTTTTTCTTTATCATAGGACCTAGCGACCATTTTTCCCGTAATTACTTTTAAAGATGTATCGCTTAAATCACTAAATAATGGTACGGTTTGTATCAGTGTATCTTTATCCATTTTATCTGGCTTTCATGTATCAAATAGTAATTCTGTAAAATTCAACCCAACTAAGTTATAAGAAATTTCTAATAATATCCTTTTGAAATTTAATTCACGAAGGGATAAGTTCGCTCCGTTTTATATAGGTAATATTAATAAGAAAATGGATAGACACCCTCAACAAATAAAAAGAGAGCGGCAGGATAAAGTCCGCCGTGAACGAAATATAAATAATTTATCCCGGTTAAAAACATTAATTAAGAATGTTTTATCAACAAAGGATGCTAAAGAAGCAGAACCTCTATACAAAGACACGGTAAGTTTTTTAGATAAAATGGCTCAATCGGGTTTGATACATAAAAATACTGCATCCAGAAGAAAGTCTCAAATTACCAATCATTACAATTCATTAAGTAAATCCTAAATATCAGGAGCTCTGTAATTTGGAGCCTCTTTCACGATTCGAATCTCGTGGGGATGGTTTTCCCGTACACCTGCATTGGATATTGCGATGAACTCTGCTTTTTTCTGTAGTTGCCCGATATTTTTGGCTCCACAATACCCAAAGGAAGCCCGTAAACCACCCGTTAATTGATGAATCGTGTTCTTTACAGGGCCACGGTAGGGTACCATTCCTTCTATACCTTCAGGGACTAATTTTGACGGTTTTGCATTTTCCTGAAAATATCTGTCGCTGCTTCCCTCTTTCATTGCCCCCATCGATCCCATTCCACGATACACTTTAAATTGGCGTCCCTCATACAAAATTGTTTCTCCAGGGCTTTCGTCCATTCCAGCCAGCATACTTCCCAACATAACAGCATTTGCACCACCTGCCAGTGATTTTGAAACATCACCACTATATCGTAAACCTCCATCTGCGATAATTGTTCGATTACTCTTATTTGCCTCTTCACTACAATCCATAATAGCAGTGAGTTGAGGGACTCCCACGCCGGCAATAACTCTGGTTGTACAACTCGCTCCTGCACCAATTCCCACTTTAATTGAATCTGCACCAGAATCAATAAGAGCTTTTGTCCCTTCAACAGTAGCGACATTTCCCGCAATGAGAGAAATATGAGGTAATGCTGTTTTTATTTTATTAACGCATTGGAGCACACCTTTGGAGTGTCCATGAGCAGTGTCCACAACAATTACATCAACTCCTACTTCGCCAATGGCCTTTGCACGTTCCACACCGTCCTCTCCAACTCCTACAGCTGCTCCCACTCTCAATCTACCCTTTTTATCTTTTGAAGCAATTGGATACAGTTCCTTTTTTTGAATATCCTTTACGGTAATTAATCCTTTTAAATTTCCTGAATTATCCACTACCAATAGTTTTTCTATGCGGTGTTTTTGTAATATATTTTTTGCTGTATCTAGGGTAGTCTCCACAGGAACTGTTATTAGATTTCTTGATGTCATCCTATCTTTCACTTTTAGTGAATGGTTCTCTTCAAAGCGTATATCTCTGTTAGTCAGAATTCCTATCAATTTTTTTCCTTTAACAACTGGTAAACCACTGATACTATACTTACTCATAAGATTTTTAGCGTCACCAATAGTTTGTTCTTCCGTCAATGTCACTGGATCCATAATGATCCCGCTTTCTGATCGCTTTACTTTCTCAATCATGGAAACCTGTTGAGGAATCGATAAATTTTTATGGATAATCCCCAATCCCCCCTCTCGGGCAATCGATTTTGCCATATCTACTTCGGTTACTGCATCCATAGCTGCACTCAGAATTGGAATATTTAGCGAGATATCAGCGGTTAACATGGTAGTTAAATCTACATTCCTAGGTAAAACCTCAGAATGCATGGGTACCATTAAAACATCATCAAATGTATACCCTTTTTTCATAGAGGTAATTTTTTTCATATCTTATTTCATCTCATATATATTTTCAACTGTTTTGGTTATTTTCTCAGAGATTATTAAAGACTTCAGCTCTTGTATTTCCTTGTCTAATGGTCTGTCTCCTGTATCATATTTTAAAAAAGTATTCACTTCATTAAAGATTTCCCTGGATACGGAAGAAGGTCGAAAATCTTTTAAAAATAATTGTGCCGCCGTTGCAGATACCATTAACTCAATAGATAAGATTGTTGCAGTATTTTCAGCAATCATTGAGGCTTTTTGTCCTGCCCAGGGTGCCATAGATACAAAATCCTCCTGCCCTGCAGAGGTTGTCGTGCTATCAACACTTGCCGGATGAGACAGTGTCTTATTCTCCGATGCAAGTGCTCCTGCGGTTACCTGTGCCAGCATATATCCCGATTCTATTCCAGGATTGAGAGCTAGAAAGGGTGGAATCTTATTCTCAATCCCTTTCATAAAATAGTGAATTCTTTTCTGCGAAATAGCTCCGATTTCACTGAGGGCAATTCCAACAGAATCCATTGCCTGAGCTATATGTTCAGCATGAAAGTGTCCGGATGATTGTATCTCATTCTCCGAAAAAATCAATGGATTGTCGCTCACACTATTTATTTCATTGTTGACACAATTAGCTGCATTATTTATCATATCTCTGCTTGCTCCATGGACATGAGGAATACAGCGAAAACTGTAGGGATCCTGAATTTTTTCACACTCCTTGTGGGATGAAACAATATTACTGTCAGATAAAATATTCCAAACATTTTCTGCAGAATCTCTCTGCCCTGGATGGTCTTTTAGGTAATGAATTTTTGGATTAAATACATTTCTCGAACTCAGACTTGATTCCACAGATAATGCACCAATAATATCAGCACACTGAAGTAGATTTTGGGAAATATTTAATATAGCTATAGCTAAAGCAGTTGAATAATGGGTACCATTAATAAGACTGATTCCTTCTTTGGGCTCTAACTCTAATGGAGCAATCCCCAAACGGTCCATGATAAGTTTAGATTCAGTTCGTTTACCTTTATAAAATACGTCACCCTCACCAATGAGCGCCAGCCCCATGTGCGCCAATTGAGCTAAATCACCGCTTGCACCTACAGAACCTTTTTCAGGTACTACTGGAACAATATCCTCATTTAGAAAATTAATCATTTGTTTCACAACAGATAATCTCACCCCGCTATATCCTTTTACAAATGTGAGTATCTTTAAAATCATCATAGTTCGAACAATGCCATCATCAACTGCCCGTCCTACTCCCGCAGCATGACTCCGAACCAAATTCAATTGTAACTTCCTCTGATCAGATGGATTTATTTTTACATGACTTAATTTCCCAAATCCAGTTGTGACCCCATACACAGGAATTCCAGATGTAAGAATGGATTGTAAATTTCTATGAGATTTATTTATAGAATCCTTCGCTCCAGAGGGAAGTTCAATATGCACCGGCTTCTGTAGAGATAACTTAAAATCCTTAAAGGTGAAGTTATCCTTTGTAATGATAAGACCTGACATGGAGCAATTTAGGTTTCGCTCCTTTTATAGAAAAAGAAAGAATTTAGGGAATAAAGTAATTTTTAATATTCATCTGTAAGAAAAATAATTATGTGATAGGAAAAAGCAAATATTTAATTATTGAATAAATTGGTTCGCATAGGGATTCTCAGGCTCTAAGTCCAGTACCATTTTTGCCCATTCAGATGCCTCATTTGTATTATTAGCTTCCCGATTTAATTCCGCCATTCTCAACAAAGAAGGAATATCTTCAGGATGGCTTTTCAAAATCCTTAAATAGGTTTGGACACCGGTTTCATAATCTTCTTCTAAAATATATAACTCCGCAAGGTTTCTCTGCACTTCAACAAATCCAGGAGCAATTTCTATAGCTGAAATAAATGCATTTCTCGCATCGGATAGTTTTTCCTGTTCTACCATTATTAAACCGAACTGATTCAAAGCTTCAGAGTGATTTGGATTGAGTTTCAATAATTCGTTAACATATTCAAGAGCCTTTAAACTATCATCCTGATTTCTGGAACACAATATAAGTCCATATAGCGCTTCTTCAGAAATTGGATTGTCTTTCAAAATCTCGGAAAACTGTATCTCTGCAGATGAAAAGTCAGAATTTTCAAGGGCTTTTATACCATTGTCTATATAGGAACTATGCAGTTTGTCCAACGGATTATTTATTTCCAGTAGTTCAGAATAATCTATATCAGGCCATTTCTTTTTAAAAATTGGCATTCGTTCATTCAGGTTTTTTAGAATATCGATGCGATTTTCCTTAAATGTCTGACTACCATAGTGATGAATGAATACCGATTCATCTACCATTAAAGCTAATCCCTTAGAACGAACTTTTAAGCTCATATCATCATCTTCAAAATTTCCAACCCCAAATGTCTCATCGAATCCATCTACTTCCTCATAAATATTTTTTTTCATAAGCATCGCAAATCCTGCGAGCCTTCTTCGGGGTGTTAATTTCCCTTTGTTTTCATTCTCAATAAATTGTGCGAAGGCTTCATAATCATCTCCCTCATACTGTCCAACATAACTTTGTCTTCCGCTGATATGGTTTGTTACCGGACCTACCGTGCCAATCTTTTTGTGTTTCTCTATTGAATTTACCATCCGGGAAAGCCAATTCTTTGAAACAAGAACATCATTATTGAGTAACATCACGTATTCTCCAGATGCGGCTGCCACTCCCTGGTTATTTCCTTTAGAAAATCCTTTATTTTCATTATTTTCAATTAACTTGTAATTGTCATGATTTTTTATCAAATCCCGTAAATATTCTACTGATCCATCCGTTGAAGAATTATCAACAAAAATGATTTCATAAGGGTAATGAGTAAATTTTTCAATCGATGTGATGCATTTTTTTGTGTACTCTAATGCGTTCCATGTAAGCATGATGATTGAAACTAAAGGTATATCATCCATTTTTTCCTGCAATGAATTTAATGGAGAAACTTTAAGAAGATATTGATAATGATTTGCCTCTTCAGCTAAGCTACTCACGTTTAATCCTGACTGAGACAGTGCACTTAATAATTTTGGTGAAATACTGTTTTCTCCAAATTGTGTTGCTCTGATTTCATCTATTTTATAACCAGAATTATGAAACATTTTTTTTATTGAACTTTTTGTAAAAAATCGCAAATGAGTACGGTCCAGAATCCCTGCATCCTGATATTCCCATTTTCCTTCAAGCAATTCTTTTAATACTGACCAATGCCTAACATTTGGTATACTCGCAATAATTTCACCATTTTTAGACAATTTATCTTTGACCAAATCTAAAATCAAGTATGGATCTTCGAGATGTTCAAGAACATCCGAAAAAATAATAGAATCAAAATATTTTTCAGGCAATTGATCAATATGATCTTCTACTCTACCAATAAATACCTTATCAATAACTTCCTTGGCTTTTTCTCCAACATCTTCAACTGGTTCAATACCCCAAACCTCTGCATCTAATTTTTGTTTTATCTGTGATCCGAAAATTCCAGAAGCACATCCTACGTCTAGTATTGTTTGTGAATTTGGATCTACCAATGCTTGAACCTCTGGACGAGAGAATCCAAAATATTCATTATTCGAATCTTGCATATTTAATTCTTATTTTTAATCGGCTGCTATTTTTATTGTAAATTTTTCAAAATTTTAAGCGAACAGATTCTTTTGCAATAGAATGTCTATTTGTATTTATAACGGATTGGTAAATTTCTTCCCTGTAAATGGAAATTTCCTTGGGTGCTTCTATTCCTAATTTAAGTGGTCCTTGACCCTTGCTTACAATGGAAACGATTATATCTTTCCCTATCCTTATTTTTTCTCCTGACTTCCGTGTCAATACAAGCATTTAACTTCCCTGTCAAATAGATTAATTTATTATGCTAGATCCAAGGGTTGCTCGATTTGTAAGTTCGGATTATCTAGAATAACCTGACATCCTTGTAAAATCTTGGGATTAATGACAATTGGAGCCTTCGTATTTACTGTGAATATTTTCTCCTCTTGAGACATTTTCATCACAAAATATATATCCGTTTCATCCTGTGACCTTACACCAATTTGCTCCAAATCTATCCTTTCTATTTTGATTTCCTGTTTGGATTCAAAATGGTGAATGGGAATAACAAACATAGCAATTGGTGGAGCTTCCAATGATTGAAGGACTTGAAACGGATGATGCTCTATTAAAGGAACAACTATAAATTTTGATAACTCTTCAAATCCCGGGATCCCATTATCAAAATCTATGATATTAGTCAAATCAAAGTCGGTTCCATTTCCATTCAGCATCTGATATTCACCAGAATGAAACCGGCATAAAAACGAATCTGTTTGAGATGTATGAGTAGCGACTGTAGTTTTCATTTTAAGAAATCCATTATATTTAATCTAAGAATATTAGCTGTTGACTGCAGGGCTGCCTGGTATGCCATCTCTTCCGAATTATACTGAGTAATAGCAGAAGCTAAATCTACATCTTCAGTTTCTGAAATAAACGTGGAAAGGTTTAAGTTGGCTGTCCTCAAACGATCTTCAGCTAATTCTAATTGATTCTGGATGGATCCAATACTTGTATTTAAACTGATCATTTTTTCTGAGGCGGAATCTATTGAGTCAATCATGTTCGCTATTTCATTTGTATCATCATTTTCTAGTGCTGTTCGCAAATTCAAAGCAGAGTTAAAAATATTAGTGTCTAAAAGATCCTGTCCTGTCACATTAATATTAATCGTAAAATTTTCTGATATGCGCCTATTAATTTTTCCTGTATTCCCTTGATATTCTATAGAATTCCCATCAAATAAGAATGGGTTCTCAATTTTTGTTTTTGTCCCAGAAAATAGATTTTTATTAAGAAAGGATCCATTTGCCAAACTAACTAAATCTTCAACTATATTATTAATTTCAGATGCCATCTGGAGTCTGTTTTCAGCACTTAGTGAGTCATTGGCACTCTGTACTGCCCTTTCCCGCAATGTCATGACTTGATTCAACATACTATCCAAATTAGAAGTTGTAGCTTGAAGCCAACCCTCTGCATTTTGCACATTTTCTAAATATTGTTCGTTTTGTTTAATACTTTGACGGAAACGATTCGCACGATAAAATTGAACAGGGTCATCTGAGGAGCGCTCCACTTCTTTACCAGTAGTAATAGATTCCTGGATAGAATGCATGCTCTCCCTGTTTTGGTTAATGCTCGACAATAAACTTTTTGTTATCATTGATTGAGTAATTCGCATTTTTCCTCCTAAAATTTATTATTTCAATTTACTATTATTAATAATTAATTCACTTTATCCTAGTGATAGAATTGTCTGCATTAATTCATCAACTGTAGAAATCATTTTGGCTGCTGCCCCATATGCTTGCTCAAATTGGATGAGCTGGGTCATTTCTTCATCAAGAGATACTCCGGTTATAGAAGATTTCTGGATTTGTAATTGTTGTACAATCTTTTCCTGGTTTTGACGAACAAACGTTGCTTCCTGAACTCTATTACCCACGTCTCCAATCAATGTATTATAATTATCTAAAACTGATTTACCATTGATTATTTCATCATATTGCAACTCTACAATAGCTTGGGCTGAAGTGCTATCTCCACTAACATCAGGTTCTGATGAAGTGGCTATTAGCGATGAATCTGATAAAATTTCAGCAGAGAGAGAAAAGTCTCCCGCGCCTGAAATAGTATCTTTGAAAAAATTTAATCCTGATAGTCCAGTAAGATTAAATCCCTTTACATGGACTTTATTAACCTCATTAGCTAATGAGACTGCTGACTCATTTATTGAATTTATATATGAAGAAATATGAATATTATGGAATTCCAATAGTCCACCTAATTCTCCAGATATAACGTCTATATTTTTATTACCCTGGATAGTTTTTATGTTAGAATGAAATAACCCATTACTATCTTGTGTCATGTGTGTTTTTAACTGATTTGTATAATTTTCAGAAATCAAAATATGACCACCGGCTAAAACCTCGATGGTACCAGAAGGGTTTTCTGTAACCTGTATATCAATTTTACTGGCTAGCTCACTCAACAGAACATCCCTTTGATCTATTAAATCATCGGAGCGATGAGTATCAATATGTTTATTTATTGTACCAAGTTGGGTCACCAATTGATTAATCTCATTCACTTTTTGTTGTATCTCAATCCCAGTCTGCTTTTGAAGATTTTTTAAATTCTTATCTAATCGATTAAAGGTATTGCTCAAAAGAACACCCTTATCTCGAACCAGCGATCTAGCTGAATCACTTTCAGGGTTATTTGCCAGACTTGACCACGAATTCCAAAACTCTGTCATAATATTCGCAAGTCCCGAATCCTCCGGTTCACCAAAAGCAGTTTCTACCTGTTTTAGCAACATTTCACTCATTGATTCTTTTCCTAAAGCCTGATTTTCATACCAGATTTGATTATCCAAAAACTGGTTCTTAACCCTGCTTATTGAATCCTCACTCATACTTCCGAATCCTAATGATAAACTAGATAAATCGAATGTACGACGGGTATAGCCATCGGTATATACGTTGGCAACATTCTTTGCTGTGGTATTGATAGCTGATTGGTGGTTCAACAGAGACCTTTTACTAGTCTCAAATATATTTGATATAGACATGATTAATTATATCCTAAAATCTAAAACACGATTATCCTTTTGATGTTCTTTAATAGTTCCATTGTTACCATAATGAGAGTGGAGTGTATTCCCTGTAGATAAAAATACTTTCACTAAATCCTTAACATGAGTTATAGACGCTGATAAAAGGTATTTATTTTCACTATTGAGTTTATCAATTTCTATTACACTTAGATGCATTTCCCTTCTAATTTTCTCCAATTTTGATTTACTTTTCGTATTTGCTTTTTGAATTAATTTAGTCAACGTGATATTTTTATCTTTAATTTTTGATTTTGATGAAATGGATTTAGTTAATTCATTTCTTATTTCCATTTGCTTCAAAATATTTTGTGAGGATACTCTCTCCTTATGAATTGCATTCTTAATTTTGTCGTTATTCCCTTTGATTATGGCATTTTGTTTCATTTTCATTGCAAAAAGAAGGTCTTCATAAATCTGTAATTCTTTCGTAAGAGCATTACACAAATCATCGAATATTGTTTTTTCCCTACCACCCATTTTATTTGCCAAACCCTGTTTTCATGAATTCCATTGTATTGATGGTGTTGGATAAATCGTCTAATTTTAATTCTTCGAAATCTGGTATTTCATCCATTTCTTTTAGAGATTGATAAATTTGATCTCCAAG
>DASCRE010000201.1:0-3726 GCA_034408645.1 Fidelibacterota bacterium
TCTCCATCTCCTTCCAGATCAGCAACCGCAGGTGACCCCCAGATATCATCTTCCAGGTCAACCGGGAAACCCTGCTGCTCATTGCCCATCTCATCTACCATGTGGAGTAACCCTTCGTACTCACCATAAATAACCTCCGTGCTACCGTCACCATCTATGTCAATAACTGCCGGAGATGACTCTATCTGGTTAATGGTTAAAACAGGCCAATCCTTTTGGAACAGGCTCACATCAAGGGATAGCTCATAGTCCCTGGAAAACTCACCGGGATTACCATAAATATCTACATATTCAGCCGAGACAGAAAAGGTAAAGGGAACTATACCTAAAGAAACTTCCATATCAAAATCTATATCAATTTCAAAATACACTCCATCCTGGTTATTAATAGACCCATCAACCTGAATATTTTCCTGGTAAATTGTAACAAACGGATTCTCGGTTGTGAGTGTTCCCACCACATTGTCGGCCTCGATCTCCAGGCTTTCGTTATTGATTGATAAGATCACGGTTATGGATTCACCGGGGTTCACTATTCCATCTTCATCATTATCAGCAATGACCCCGTCAAAACCACAGTTCAGGGAAAACATATTTTCCAACGAAACGCCCATCATTGATCCCTGAAGAATCTGGTCCGTATTCCAGGATTGAACTAAAGCCACCGATTGAAGGGATTGAATATCCCAACCAGGATCAATGGACACGGAATTTTCAAATTGACCGTTATCTCCCGTGTTGTATAGGTTAAAAAGCATATCATCATAGCTCACTACGGAGGCAAAATAATCATCATCCTGATGGCGAATGATAATAAATAACACCTTATTATTCACCGTTGAGATATTTCCCGTTACCGTTATATCAGCCTGTGTGACCAGATCACCCCCTATGATGGTCGTTGATAAATCAATGTCCAGAGGGCTATCATAATTGATGAGCTGATTATACTTGGTCAAATATGATGGATACATGTTCCCACCACCACCAATACTTGTGAGGGTACCACCGAACTGAACATGGGGAATCCCGGACACACCATATTGGCTCGCCCGCATGTTATAACTCGGGCTCTCATATTCGCTGTTTCCCTGCCAGATCAGGGGGATGACAAAGGGATGATTGTTATATAATTCTTGAACGCCGGCACGGGCGTCTGGGCAGTACGGTCACCAGGTCTCTGTAAAGACCTCTACGGTAACCAGATACTGGTTTGAAAAAATACAGGTTAAAAAGAAAAATAAAGATAAAATCCTTCCTCGTGAATACTTAATCATAGTTTTGATTTCCTTTTTTATTACATTTACAGCCAGACAAATTACTTTTTTTTAATAAATTTTTCAATAACTGATAGCATGAAAATTGTATAATATTAGTTCCTCTATAGATTGGACAGCTTATTATCTGATTTTATTCCTTTACTGCCTACTTCAACAGCACCATCTTCTTGGTCCGCACAAACTCTCCTGCCTGTATCCGGTAGAGGTACACACCAGCGCTCACAGGTCTACCCATAGAGTCTGTAGCATCCCACTGGACTAACCTGAAACCAGCCTCTTTTGTTGTATTAACTAATACTTTAATTTGTTTTCCTAAAATATTGTATACGCTGATAGTTACAAATATATTTTCAGGCAATTTGTAGTACAGAGTTGTGATGGAGTTGAAGGGATTGGGGACGTTTTGGTGCAAAGAAAATAGTGAGGGAACTCCTACAATTTCATCAATCGAAAGCAGATTCTGGGAAAACTTGAAATCAATGACAAAAGTATCCGTAGTGGTTGAGTCAGTACTGTCAAATGCATGTGCGCACCACCTAAAAGTAACAATAGAGTCCCCCATAGCCTGCAATGTATCATGGAATGAGTTATACATTTCCTGGTGAGAGAGAAAGAGGTTGGTATCTACATTGGTATCTGTTATTAACGAGTCAATAGAAACTGAGTTGACCATTGCCTCTCTTACAAACTTATACAGAAGTGAATCTCCATCAACGTCAAACGAAGAATGCCATGCAAATTTAGTGCTGTCATCTAAGGTATTGAGGACAACCGTAGAATTGTTCTCCGGTGAAATTAAAGAAAAATTGTTGGGTGGATCGTTCACCGGGGTAACAGTTAAGGTAAATGTTTCATCATCACTCAAAAACTCATCACTTACTGTCACCGTCACAGAAACAGAACCGTTGTAGTTCTCTGTTGGTGATAGAGTAAGAGAGTCACCTGTCACACTCACGGACACACTCTCATTTTCCGTAATGGCACTGTAGCTCAGCTCATCTCCTTCTACATCCGATGCAGAAAGTGTAATTGTGAGCGGTGTATCCTCATTCGTGGCCTGGTCACCGATAAGTACAAGTACCGGAGCATCGTTACCTTGTTCAAAATTATATATTGTGTTGATATCACCACAGCCTATCATTGGAGCACCGTTGTTGTTGTACCAACAGTCAAATGATTCTGGATACTCGTAGATCACATCTTGAGAGCTGTCCCAAAAACGAAGAATAAAATCTTCTCCCCCATTTATACCTTCGTCTATATCAGGTGAGGTCATATCATCTCCATAGATGTTGAGATTGATATATGATATATTACTGATAATCCATAATGTATCTGCCCCAGCACAATTACCATCTTCATCAAAAGCTGCTATCCAATCACCTGATTCTGCCGAAATACTATCTACAGTTGCCTGTCCCCGGAAAAGACCAGAAGATGGGGTGGATATATAATTAAAACTGTCAGGAGGAACCGGATAATTTGATAAAAAACTCCATCCCACAGGATCCTCTGCACTTCCTACAATCTCATTGGGTATAAATTTATAGATAAATCCTGTTAGTTCAAAAACAAGATCAGCAGAGGCATCATAGGCTTTGAAAGTGATTACCTCTCCTGATGTATTTCCATAAATGGTCAAGCCAAATACCCAATGACCGGAAGGTGGAAAATATAGCCCATCTGTCTTCACACCGCGACATTCACCACCAACAAATGCTGCAATAATATCAGTGCTGTCAGTTGATTCTACATCATTGAAAATCAGTACACCACTCATAGATGCATTGAATTGGAAGTCAGGTGGATTAACAGCCCAGTTCGGAGGGTTTTGTGCCAAGCTATTTCGTGGCACTACCACTAAAACAAAGAGCATGACTATGGACGAGATTTTATTCATAATAATATAAATCCATCCTTTATGTTTTGGGAAAGCGCTGTTCGCCTATCTGAATATATTGAAGAATCAAACACAATTATATATATCCAAATTCTTCAATTTTCTCCATGATATTTTGAACCAGAACTTCGGGATCATCACTGCTTGAATCTATAATAATCTCCGGAGATTTCGGAAGTTCATAAGGATCACTGATACCTGTGAACTCTTTTATTATTCCCTGCCTTGCTTTTGCATACAGTCCTTTTACGTCCCTTCGTTCGCATACTTCAAGGGGGGTGGACACATAGATTTCGATAAATCCTCCATAAGCACTCACTATATCTCTAACCGCATCTCTATCTGATGTGTAAGGGGCAATTGGAGCACACACAGCAATTCCCCGATTTTTGGTGATTTCACTTGCCACAAATCCGATTCTTTTTATATTAATGGAACGATGTTCCTTGGAAAATCCTAATTCACTTGATAGATGCGTTCGAACAATGTCACCATCTAATAAAGTGACGGGACGATTCCCTAATTCTAACAGTTTGATCAATAATC
>DASCRE010000202.1:0-3042 GCA_034408645.1 Fidelibacterota bacterium
TGATGAACTCTGGGGAGTTCCTGCCTATTCAGTATGATGTTAAAGATTGTAATAGTAATTGGATGCTTTACTGTCTATCCTCAAATGAGGGATTACATTTAGAAGGACGGGGTAGTTTTTCATTTGATGGAAATATTGAAAGTCTAATTCTGAAGAAGGTTGAATCTTTGGACACACCACAGACTTTTTCACTGCTTCCTGCATTTCCAAATCCATTTAATTCATCAACTACTATTTCATATGATTTACCAATTAGTGCTTTTGTGACATTAAGAATATTTGATTTATTAGGTCATGAAAAAGTAGTATTAGTTGATCAATATATGATTGCCGGAAACCATAAAATTGATTGGGAAAGTGATAATATTTTTGGTAATAAGGCTGAAACTGGTGTATATTTTGTCGTCA
Organism: Fidelibacterota bacterium; assembly: GCA_034408645.1. GTDB lineage: Bacteria > Fidelibacterota > Marinisomatia > Marinisomatales > AB-629-J13 > AB-629-J13. The sequence goes on from DASCRE010000202.1 coordinate 409, forward strand.
TTGAAACCGAGTATTTTTCAAAAACACGGAAATTATTATTGATTAAGTAAAAAGAATTACCCCATACTCCCCTCCACGCCCCGGTTTTCTCCAATGAAAGCCGGGGCTACTTGTTATAATAAAAATGAATATTTACCCATCTGTTTTGTCTAATCTAGAAATACTATTAAGCAGATTTAATTAATTTTTGGAGTAATAGAATTGGTGCAAAGCAAATTACGATTGATCAAGCTATTTTCTTTTTTCATATTTCTTAAGAGTATGTATGGGGTGAATGTTACCTATAAATCTCATATTATCACCCAGCCTGATGGAAAAAGTATCAGGTGTTTTGTCAGCGGTGATGAATATTTCAATTGGGCTCATGATAAAAATGGCTATACCCTTATCCAAAGTCAAAATGATGGTTTTTTCTACTATGGCATGATGGATGGTGATGAGGTTATCCCTTCCACGTTTTTAGTTGGCTCTGTCATTCCTGCCGTTGCAGGATTAACTCCCTGGGCAATTATCTCTAAGGATGCTTATCTTGAAAGGCGAAGTGCATTCTGGGAAAATATTGATCGGGATGTGCGAGATGCACCCACCCATGGGATAATCAATAATTTAAATATTTATATTCGTTTCTCAGATCAATCTGAATTTGCTGACCCGCGTTCCCAACATGACCAACTATTCAATGATCCAGAGGGGCCCTCTCTTCTTCATTATTTTGAAGAAGTTTCTTATGACACGCTACATGTGCATACTCATCACTATCCTGAGTGCGATTTTTCTACTAATTATTCTTACCAGGATGAACACCCCCGTAGCTATTATATGCCCCATAATGCTTCAACAAATCCGAATGGATATACTGATTCTCAACGGGCGGTCAGGGAGCAAACTTTATTAAGAAATGCAGTTGAATCTATTGCTGATGAAGTTCCAGCATCCTTAATCATCGATTCAAATGATGATGGTTATGTTGATAATGTTACTTTTTTGGTGCGTGGTTCACCAACAGCATGGGCTACTCTTTTATGGCCTCACCGTTGGAGTTTGTACTATTATAACGTATATATTAATGGGAAATTGGTAGGTGACTATAATTTTAACTTGGAACAGGGTGGATACTTTACAGTTGGGACACTTTGTCATGAATTTTTTCACTCATTGGGTGCTCCCGATTTGTATCACTATGATGCCCCAGGGGCACCTACTGCTGTGGGTGGGTGGGATGTCATGGATGGATCTGGTGATCCTCCTCAATATATGGGTGCATTTATGAAGTATAAGTATGGTGACTGGATTGAGGAAATACCTACCATTACATCATCAGGAACCTATGAATTAAACCCGCTCCAGTCCAGCACGAACAATATATTCAAAATTAATTCTCCAAATTCATCAACCGAATATTTTGTGGTTGAATACAGAAAAAAAGAAGGAATTTATGAATCTCAGACTCCGGGAAATGATTCTGGATTGTTAGTTTATAGAATTAATACAACTGTTGGTAATGGTAACGCTGATGGGCCACCGGACGAAATATATCTTTACCGCGTGGGTGGTACCCTTACAGATAATGGGTCATTCCCTTTGGCACCTTTTAATCAGTCATCTGGTAGAACGGAAATAAATGATAACACAAACCCCTCTAGTTTCCTCACATGGGGGGACCCAGGTGGTCTCAATATCATTGATGTATCAGATCCAGGATTAACCATACAATTCAGTTATGTGACTGTGCTTCTTATGGTTGAACTGTTAGATATTGTGGGAGATACAGATGAGGACGGAATAATAAATCCTGGAGAGGAGTTCTCTAGTATCATATCTATAGAAAATTCATCTAATGAGATTCAGATTTTAAACGTTTTAGCTACCGTGTCCAGTGATAACGACATCATCTTTCCAGAACCACAGATAAATTTCGGGGATATTCCTGCGGGGGGAATTGAAGCTCAGGAACTTTTGATTAGCATTCCACTTGAGCACTCTCTTGGTGATGTCACATTCGATTTGCTCATAACAGGATCTTTTTATGAAAATGGTGTTTATTCTTCTTATTCAGATGAAGTTAGTTTAACATTTGAGGTATCCTTGAATCAGAGTGGTTGGCCTGTTTTAACCATTAACCAGATAGAGTCATCTCCTGCAGTTTTGGACATAGATGGTGACGGGAGCACGGAGGTTATTTATGGTGATTATGAAGGGCTACTCCATATGGTAGATGAGATGGGCAATGAGCAGCAGGGTTTCCCGGTTGACCTGGAAGATGATATTTGGGGGTCACCTGCAGTTGCTGACCTGGAAGGAGATGGAGACATGGAGATAGTTATCGGTTCCAAGGATGAGCATTTGCTGATCATCAACTCTGATGGAACTATCCAGGCAGATTACAATGCCCATCAGTACATCATGGCAACCCCTGCTTTGGGAGATATAGATGGGGACGGTGACCTGGAGGTGGTGTTTGGCGGTTATTCTTCCCCTGGGAAGTTGTTTGCGGTGAACCCTGATGGTTCAGCTGTGAGTGGTTTTCCCATAGAGTTGGGAGAGAAAATACAGCGGGGAGTGGCTCTTGCTGATTTCAGTGGGGACGGACTGGTGGATATAGTGGTTGGTACAGATGATGAGATGATCCATGTG
>DASCRE010000203.1:0-2489 GCA_034408645.1 Fidelibacterota bacterium
CGGCATAGCCGATACTTCATTGGAGAAATCGCTTTCCACTTCTTCCGGAGTAGAGTAGTTGTAAATTGCCGTAACCACGTAATAGTAAGTGTTACCGTTTGCCACAAACGGATCATCAAAAGTAAGATCAGGCCACGCCGTACCATACCAAAGTGGTTCGGTGTAATCGCCACCCTCTGAATGGCGGTAGATGTTGTACAACGCCGCTGAACCACCACTTGAAGTAGCATTAACGCGGATTCCCCATTCTCCATCGGACATATCCACACCACTGGCGTCAGTCCAATTCTCCCAAGCCCCTGTGCCTAGTTTTACCCAAGAATGACTACCTGTTTCTTGCTCATCTAAGGCACAACCAATATCCTCAGTGATTCCCTGGGCAATAAGGAAGTTACTATCAAACACCCAATCGCTTAACTCGATTTCATTCCATTCGTTAGCATTCAGATCGGCAGTTGTGGTGTAGAGTGGATCAAACTGTATCTCACCGCCTATTACCTCGTATCCTAGGATTTGTACGTCAGACAATGAAGTAGAAAACTCTGATCCCCACAAAAGCACACTATTGACATTTACTGACGAGCCAAATGGCATTGTAAACAGTGTACCGCATTGACCCTCGCCACTAGTCATGGAGATGGCGTTCTCAAATGTATTATCGTCGTAGCTTACCACACCATCAACTGCACCCTCATCAACAGGATTCCAACTGAGATTGACCGTAGCATCTGAAGCTTCCGCCACCAGGTTCTGAGGAGTGGGTGGATGCTCGACCAATTCACTCTTCCAGACAAGTATATCATCTATGAAGAGACCGTCTCCGTTTCCACCATCCGCATTACCATCAACTCTAGCTTGCCATTTCATTCGGATACTTTGTCCAGCAAAGTCTGAAAGATCAAGCATAATGTTACCGTTAAATGGATCACCTGGATCATAACTGTCCCACCCGTCTCCTCCTGGACGTGTCACATCTCCGTAATCATAGAATTGTTCTATCCATACTTCACCACTTGCCAGCATATCACTATCTCCATCAGCATCATCATAGAACAACTCATCAGTCCCATTAGAAATTGAAATATTATCAACTCTGAATCCTGTCAAGGTTGCATCATCTAGAGTAGAGTAGTCGGGATCAGGCCCAAAAGCAAATCGAATTTTTACATCCTCACCAGCATAATCATCAAGATTGAAAGTAACATCATGCCAAGATGCCTGATCTCCCCAGCCTGACGCCAAATGTTCCAAATCACCACCACAGTCATACTCAGCATCATTCCATATCCATCCAAATCCGTATGCAAAATCATAGGGATCAGATCCTGTGAGAAGGTCCCACGTGTTACCTCCATCTGTAGAAATACGCACATTGGCAGCATCCCATCCATCGGTACATGTACCCGCCACAACAGCACCAGCAGGATCCTCAATTCCCCAAGCCATTTGAGCCGAAAGAGTATATCCAGAGGATGGAATGGATATAGTTGGTGTATCTAGGTACTGATGCCAGCTGTCCAAATATCCAGAAGAACCATTTCCAACATCATCTTTACCGCACCACCAAGAATTGTCATCATAGGCATTGAAGAGAGATGGATGCCAAGCCACATCCTCTGGATTCATGAGCGACACACTGTAATAATCTTCCAGGAAATCGTCACCATCACCATCGGCATCAGGAAAATCACACCAGAGCATAAAGCTGTATCGAATATTCTCATTATCATTTTCCAATTCCGGCAGAGAAAATATTGGGGAGATAATTGAACTCACCATATCGAGAGTGTCATCGTCAAACCAAATACTGTGAGTAGGACTGTTGGAGCTGTTTTCGGTCAATTCCCATCCCTGTTGTATGTACCACCCTTCAGCATCTGATTCAAAATCCTCTTCAAAGACTACCACTGTGTCACGGTCAGCTAGTCTATATTGGTTCGCTGTATGCGGCCCCTGCCAGCCCGTATCCCGGGCGGCCTTCAGGACTGGCATTACTTGCTCGCTTACACTGCGCTCCTTGGCGCTCAGTTGAATGAAAAACAGCGAAAACGCTGTCAGTACAACCAATGTTTTTGTCATTCTATTCATGTTAATACCTCTTAGTTGAATTAAGTTATTGTTATTCAGGTAAATCTTCTAAGGATCAATTTCATCCTTATAGACAACTTACCTCTCTATTTGGATTCAATGCTATGACTTTTATCACATTATCATCATCTTACAATGGCAAATTTCCCCACACGCTGCCTATCGTCGACTTCTACAACATAAATGTACAATCCTGGCGCTACCTCAGGCCCGTCCTGATTATGGCCAGATCTCAGATTCCACCAAAGATTTCCTTCGTATGGATCGCTATACTCAAGACTCGTAACCAGCTCACCTGTAATGGTATAGATGAGTATCCGGCATTCGTTCGGCAGCCGGGTAAAACGGAGAAGGCGACTGCCTACTTTTTCGTTATATGCTGAATGGACAATGTATGGGTT
>DASCRE010000204.1:0-2030 GCA_034408645.1 Fidelibacterota bacterium
CCCAACACTTACACTCATTCTAACGTAATTTTTTAGTTTGTGATATATATCACACTCTTTGAAACCCTGAAATCAAGGCTTTAATAAGAGAAGAAAACGTTCGTAAATTCCGATGGATACGTACATTTAGGAGGAATGATTAGACATCTAACCATATTATTACTATTTTCGCTGCTGACTCCAGGCTGGGGACAGGACTGTGAAGAAGGATATTCAGATATAGATGGAGAGTGTTATTATCAAGCTGATTTGGATGTGCTGCAAATACTTATTGATAACAGTTCTGAAACCATATACATGGATATGGATGATAATGAAAATGGGCTTATTGAACCCTTAGAGCTTGGTCAACAAGAATGGGAGGAAGGGAGAATAAGCCAATTAAGATGTAGCTGGACAGATGGAGGTTGGCAGATGTGCGAGGTTTCTGGGTCTATACCTGATGAGATTGGTAATTTGGTAAAATTAACCGAGTTAGATTTCTATGGGAACAATCTAAGTGGAGCAATTCCAGCAGAGATAAGTAATCTGGCACTATTGGAACATTTAAAGTTAACTGCTAACCAGCTCAGTGGTGAGCTTCCCGCCGAGATTTGGAATTTGACGAATTTAACTCATTTGCAATTAAGTAGTAACCAGTTCAGTGGAGATATCCCCCCAGATATAGGTAATTTGATAAATTTGGAAACGTTAACATTGGGAACAGGTAATCAATTTTCAGGTACTATATTAGATAAAATTGAAAATTTAGTGAATTTGAAATGGTTAACAATAGAATATGTTGGATTTACAGGAGAAATACCTGACTATATTGGTGATTTTACTAATTTGGTAGGATTAATTTTACATCATAATCAATTAACCGGAGAAGTTCCGGATAATCTTTGGAATTTAACTAATATATCCAGGATAGAATTAGGTGACAATCAGTTGACAGGAGAGATACCTCCAGAGATTGGGAATTTTGAGAATTTACAAACTTTATATTTACATAATACTGGGTTTTCAGGTTTGATTCCAGAGTCATTATGTGATCTTGACTTAAACTGGGATTTTTATTGGAATAATATTTCATCGTGTAAATTTTGCCCGCCATACCCAGAATGTATAGAAGAGTATATAGGAGAGCAAGATATCTCTGGCTGTACTACAGAAGCTGGATATCTAGTTGACCTGCATGAGGGCTCAAACCTCATGAGCTTCTCACTTCTGCCTGCAGATAACTCTGTAGCAAATATTCTCACCGATGATAATATTTTGGCCATAGCAGGAGAAAGTGCGGCAGCAATGAATACTGAAAATGGATGGGTTGGCAGCTTGACAACCCTACATTATGATAATGGCTACTGGCTGCTGATTAATGAGGCAATGGCACTAAATATAATAGGCATTCCAATACAGTCAGACCAGCTATATACACTGAATACAGGAAACAATCTTATCTCATACCCATTAATTGAATGTGGAAACATAGAAGAAGTACTGCCTGATGATATGGAGGATTGTATTGAAGCTATTGCGGGCGAAGGAGTTGCCGCAATGAATGCGGATAATGGTTGGGTAGGCAGTCTAACATCATTATGCCCAAATGATGGTTACTGGTTTGTCAATCATTGTGACGATATAGAATTTACATTTGATGAGCCTTCAAGCCTTGCTCGTTTTGTTCCTTTAAAAGTATCTCCTCATCCTTTTAATCAGTCTTCAAAACAAGCATTCTATTTCATAGAGTCTGTTGAAAATATAGAAGTAGGCGACTGGATACTTAGCTATAATGGAGATATTGTAATAGGAGCAAGAGAGTGGTCAGGAAACACTATTGATGTCCCAGCTATGGGTAATGACGATAATAACTACTCTGCTGGCTATATAAAAGCTGGTCATACTCCAACCTTTAAGCTGTTAAGTGGAGGGAAGCTAATTACACTAGAAGGTGATATACCTGCTTGGTCTGATAACGGCCTGTTTATGGTATCTAGCTTGTCTCAAGTAGTAATACCAGAGACTTATAGCCTCAGCCAAGCATACCC
>DASCRE010000205.1:0-5080 GCA_034408645.1 Fidelibacterota bacterium
AGCTTATCTCAAAGGTTGTGCTTCCGCCAGTGCCATCCACAGTCCAATTTAAATATTGAGTTCCAGTATTTGCATCGGTTCCGATCAACATATTGCTGTTCCAGCCGTCACCATATGCGTCCTGCCCATCTACCGAATAGACTCCATCGTCCAGTGAGGCATCACCAGCAAAAGGTGCACCACCCTCCGCAACCATGTTGCCTGCCCCATCATAGATCTGCCAGGAGACCTCGCTCTGCCAGGAACCGCCATCACAAGAAATCGTGACATCGGTGGTCCTCAGACCGGGCTCATAGGTTGGGTGCACTTCGGAGGAAACTGACGCGTCTTGTACGCTATAGTTTGCAGCCTTCTTTGCACTAAAAATTGATTGAATATCAGTTTGGGAATTAACCGGACTTGCCGACTTCTGGTCTCCAACTCCTGCAAAAGCAGAGCTGACCACAAACATAGCAGTTACGGTTAGCACCAACATTGTCTTAAGTAGTTTCATTTTCTACTCCTTTTAGTTAATGAAAATAAATATTTATTATATTTATGGAAGTGAGATATGGGGGGAAAATAGGCACAGGTCGTGCGGCACCGGCAGGTTGCCGGGGCAGAGAATAGCGATTGAAAATAGTGTCCGGAATAAATCACAAACCTATTTTTCCATCTCAAGTGATATACACCAATACGACATAAAATAGGGGTGCAGACCACACTTTATTGGTAAGGTCTTCCACATAGCTCGAGGGGAAGATATTAATCCTTTTTATACAATACAAGAGAAAAAACTACCAGGAAGTAATAATATGATTTACATCACACTTTACTATCATTTATAAATAATAATTAACCTATATAAAATGTATTAAAAAATAATGATTGGCTGTAATTTTTCCTAATCTTTTTAGTAATATTACCTCAACAAAATAAAATCATGATCTACAAAACAATTTTAGATACCATAGGCCACACTCCCACAGTGAAACTGAATCGCATAGGGAGAGAGCTCAGCTGCAACCTATATGCAAAATGCGAATTTTTTAATGCCGGCGGTTCGCTGAAGGACCGTATCGGCATACAGATGATCAGAGAAGCTGAGCGAGCCGGTAAGATACAACCTGGAGATACCCTGATTGAGCCTACATCAGGAAATACTGGAATAGGGTTGGCTCTCGCTGCGGCTGTGAGAGGGTACCGCCTTATCATAACCATGCCGGAAAAAATGAGTATGGAAAAGGAGGTCACCCTGAGAGCTCTTGGTGCAGAGATCATCAGGACACCAACGGAAGCGGCCCACGATGACCCGGAAGGGCTCATTGAGGTAGCAAAAAAACTGCAGAGAGAGACACCCAACTCTCATATTTTAGATCAATATAAAAATCCACAGAATCCTGATGCCCACTACCGCGGAACGGCTGAGGAAATTATCGCTGACTTTGGAACGGACCTGAGCACAGTGGTGATCGGGGTTGGCACCGGAGGAACGGTCACAGGGGTCGCAAAAAAACTAAAAGAAGAGATCCCCAATATAAATATAGTGGGGGTAGACCCCTATGGCTCGATCTTGGGAGGGGGTGATGAAGTTTATCCATATAAAGTTGAGGGAATTGGCTATGATTTTTTTCCTGAGGTATTGGACAATGACCTGGTGGATGAATATATAAAGGTCAACGATGAGAACTCATTCAAAATGGCTAGACGGCTGATTAAGGAAGAAGGATTATTAGCCGGTGGTTCATCAGGGTCCTGTGTGTGGGCAGCAACTCAGGTAGCAAAAACACTAAATGAAAATGAAAACTGCCTCGTCATTCTTGCAGATGGAGTTCGCAATTATCTGGGTAAATTTGTTTCTGATGAATGGATGGAGGAGCAGGGATATTTGGTTGATTGATTTAGAGAATATTTTTCATTAGACGTTCTTCAGTGTTATCTGCTTACATAAATCATGGCCGGTCCAACTATTAAATATTCAATCACAATTTATCTGGTGTGGCTTAGCGCCATATCAATAGTGTGTTGCACGCCCACAAAAGAGAGACAACCGAAAAAGGAACCCTCTCCGGGGGTCAATGAGAGAGGATACATTGTAAAAGTTGGAGATCACTCTCCAGATTTCAGTTTAGAATTTCCGGATGGATCTGCCACATCTTTCGAACAACTAAAAGGCAATGTTATCATGCTTCAGTTTACCGCTTCATGGTGCTCTGTCTGCAGAGAGGAAATGCCCCACATTGAAAAGGAGATCTGGAGACCCTACAAAAGGGCAGGTCTAAAACTGATTGGGATAGACCGCGATGAAGCTGCAGACATCGTAACCCGCTTTGGAAAACAAATGAAAATATCCTATCCCCTCTCTCTGGATATCGGTGCACAGGTATTTCATCAATTTGCCGCTGAAGGGACAGGGGTCACCCGGAATATTATCATCAATCCAGAAGGGAAAATTGTCTTTCTCACTCGCCTCTATGATCCAAAAGAATTTAAAGAAATGGTCCGGGTCATTCACTCTCAGCTGGAAGAGAAAAACACTTTAGAAGTCAGAGGATTGGGCAATAAAATTTCTGCTCTGCAAAGTGCGCTGGGCTCTCAGCGATATAGCTCAGCTGCTACTTATGATAAAAAACGATTGCTCCTAAAATTAAAAAATGAACTGCGAAAGCTAAACCAGCTGCAATCCTATTTAAATCGCATCAAAACAGATTAAGATTTTTTCTTTTTCAATACTCCTTTTGCCAGCGCTATGCACTGCCCCGAAAGTTCTTTTGAAATAGACAATCTTCCAGACATCCGCTCCGGGTCAGCTGTGGCTATATCTTCTATATCTTGATAATGGGTGAACAATTTACTTACACGTTTTTTCCCCATACCACTGACATCCAGGAATATTGACTCACTGACCGATTTTGAGCGCTTCTGCCTTTGAAAATTAACAGCAAACCGGTGGGCCTCATCTCGCACTCTACGCAGCAGTAGAAGTCCCGCTGACGATTTAGAGATGGACTGTGGCTCTGAATGCCCGGGCAAAAACACCTCCTCCAACCGTTTTGCTAAACCGATCACCGGAACGTACGTTATTCCCAACTGCCGCAGCGCTGAGACGGCCATAGAGAGCTGCCCCTTTCCACCATCAATGAGAATTAGGTCCGGCAAAGGGGATTCTTCTTTCAACAGTCTTTTGTATCGCCTGATAACGACCTCCCGAATGGAGGAATAGTCATCAATACCTGTAATTGTTTTTATCTTATACTTTCGGTATCTCTTTTTTATCGGTTTTCCATCCTTAAAATACACCATTGATGCTACCGTATTTGTTCCACCTAAATGAGAGATATCAAACGCTTCGATCGTCCTGGGAGGGGCCTTCAGCTGCAGGTCATCCTGTAGCTGCTTCAGTGAGTTTGGAATATATTCCTTTCGCTTTTTCTTTGTCAATATCCACTCACCCAATAATAACTTTGCGTTCTGATGTGCAACCCTTATCTCTCTTGCTTTTTCACCTCTCTGTGGATATTTTATTTTCAGTGCGCCCTCCCTCTTCTCGCTCAACCACAAATAAATCGCATCCTCATTTGGTACTACAAATGGGAGGGTCAGCTCTTTCGGTATATCAAAAGAGTCCAAATAGAATCGAGTGATAACCGACTCCAATGCCTCCTCCGCTGTCCTGACCTGACGAAGATAAATTTTTTCTCTGCTGAAAAAACGTCCCCCTCTCACCCGTATAATGACAACAACTCCAATCTCATCCTCATGAGCTATAGAGAAGATATCCCTGTCATGGAAGTCCACTAAGACCTTTCTCTGTCTGCCCTTAAATCGTCGAACCGATTCCAGTTGGTCTCTAATTCTCGCGGCATCCTCAAATCTCTGTTCGCCAGAGCTACGTTTCATTTCTTTCAATAAGAATCGTTCGGTGTCTCTTGTCTTTCCATGTAAAAAGGATGTCACCGTTGCAATCATTTTATCGTACTCTTTTTCCTTAATCAATCCTTCACAGGGGCCCCCACATTTTTTTATATGGTAGTCGAGGCAGAGAGATATCTTTCCCTCTTCAATTGTGGTCCGGTCCAGTTTGAATGTGCAGCTACGTATCTGATATATATGGTGGATCATTTTTAAGACAGCACGCAAATGGCTGACATCTGTGTAGGGACCAAAATAGCGTGAACCGTCTTTTACAATTTTACGTGTAATAAATACCTGAGGAAACGGCTCACTGGTGATACGAATAAATGGAAAGGATTTTCCATCTTTCAGGTCAACATTATATTTAGGCTGGTGCTGCTTGATCAGGTTTGCCTCTGTGAATATTGCCTCAACTTCATTGGAAGTGATGATCCACTCTATATCATCGATCCTTTTTATCATAGATTGATTTTTAGGGGTCTGATACTTGTTTTTTTGGAAATAAGAGCGGACCCGGTTTTTGAGATTTTTTGCTTTCCCTATATATAATATTTTCCCATTTATATCGCTGAAAAAATAAACCCCCGGGTCTGTTGGAACTGTTTTTAACGTTAGAGGGATTTTCATTTTTTGGATTTTATTCATTAAACTGGGCTGGCTATTTCAAACTAATAGAGCCACTATGGTTCTTGCGCCAGTTCGACCAGGACTCCCCCTGAATCTCTGGGATGAATAAATGTCACCAAAAAACCTTCTGCTCCTTTTTTAGGTGTCGAATATATGACAGATATTCCCCTCTCCTCCAGCTCTGAGATTGCAGAATAAACATCGTCAACTTTCAGACATATATGGTGAACCCCCTCACCTTTGTTGCTCAAGAATTTCTGAATAGCGGAATCTGATTTGATAGACTCCAGTAGCTCGATCTTCCCGCGTCCGGTATTATAGATCCCGGTCTCCACCCCCTCCTCTGAGACCTCCTCCCTACCGGTAGATTTTATTCCCAATATGTGTTCCCAAAATGGTGAACCCTTGTCTATTGATTGTACAGCAATTCCAATGTGTTCGATCCCTATGACTTTCATTTTAAACCTGCCTTTTTTCCATGTGAATTTAATGTCAATCCGAATCCATTCCCATTCGCTAGAATCGGAATCCCATTTTGAACCTTCACCCCGTCATAGGG
>DASCRE010000206.1:0-1637 GCA_034408645.1 Fidelibacterota bacterium
CATAGTTGATTCATCCTTTGATAAGGGATTGATGATTCAATTGTAAAAAAGATAGTTTAATGAATTTCACCCATGCAATTGTTTGTACACCTTGTAAAAATATTATTTATGGTATCACAACTGCATCCTTAGGAAAATCAAACTATTTAAATGCTCTTGTTCAACATCAAGAATATATAAAACTATTGAAAAAATTGGGATTGGATGTAACTGAGCTTTCACCTGATGATGATTATCCTGATTCCACTTTTGTTGAAGACACAGCAGTTCTGTTATCTCCCTGTGTAATTATTTCAAATCCTGGCGAAGAATCTAGGAGGGGGGAGATTAATTCTGTTGAGAAACTCCTAAAAAAAAAGTTTATTGAAATAGAAAAAATTGTAGAACCAGCCACACTGGATGGTGGCGATGTTTTGGAGGTTGGAACTTGTTTTTACATTGGAATTTCTGAACGGACGAACAAAGCTGGAGCAGACCAGTTAATAAACATTTTATCCAAATGTGGTAAAACCGGTTCGATTATTCCTGTGAATAAAGGGCTACATTTAAAATCTGCTGTGTCATATTTAGGTGAAGATCACATATTGATTGACACAGAATCAATAGACAGTAATTACTTCAAAGGGTTTACAATAATAACAACAGAGTCGAGTGAAGGATATGCGGCTAATTCTATTTCAATAAATGGGACTGTCATTATGCCGAGAGGATTTCCAAAAACAAGGGACAAGGTTGAAGAGGCAGGATTTTCAGTTATGACCATAGATATATCAGAGTTCAGAAAGTTGGATGGAGGATTGAGCTGTTTGTCACTGAGATATTGACATAAAATTATCAATATATTATTATTCATTTTTTTATTATCCACAGGAGAATACATGAAAAATATCACACCAATATTATTTTTTTTATCTTTCACAGTTAATTATCTTTTTTCACATTGTCAGGTACCCTGCGGAATTTATGGTGATGCAGCAAGAATTGTTGCAATCCATGAAGATATACAGACCATTCAGAAATCTATAACAAAGATTAATGAATTATCTGATGGAGAAACATCAGCCCAAAGTATGAATCAATTAGTCCGCTGGGTGAATGCAAAAGAAGAACATGCGCAACACATTCAGGATATTGTTTTGAATTATTTCTTGGCACAGAGGATAAAACCAAAAGAAAAAGGCGATACAGAATTTGAAAATTATGTATCCCTTACTACAACCTGTCAGAAAATTATATTTCATGCTATGAAGAGTAAACAAAATACTGACCTCACTCAGATTGACTTGCTTAAAAGACAAATTAACACGCTAACAGATATTTATTTTGATGACCATGGAAAACAGTATTTAAAGGATTTGATAAATAGGTAAAAATTTCTTTCAATGATATCCTTCCTAAGAATAAAAAAATCTAAAAGATAGATCTATCAGTTCAATAATTATTCATGTTTTCGATTTTAAAAAACCCTACATTTCTTTTATTTTTTATTGGTAACACTATTTCTCTTATTGGATTTGGATTTAATCTAATTGGGTTCAGTTGGCTGGTTTTGGAAGAAACCGGTTCAGAAATTTTACTCGGACAGATCATGGCTGCTGCTACCTTACCCGGATTATTGATTTCTCTGTTTACTGGTG
>DASCRE010000207.1:0-2131 GCA_034408645.1 Fidelibacterota bacterium
ATTGCAAAGGAAATCCCAGAAGATTTAAACATAACCCTGGAAGGAGCTTTAAAGAAAAGCCCAACATTTAAAAAAATGGCAGAGGGTACGTATAAAGAATTAATTGAACACTCTCTCAACCTAGAAGGGATAAACCGACATGCATCAACTCATGCAGCAGGGGTAGTCATTGCACCTGGAGAACTCACTGACTTCATTCCCCTGTATAAATCATCAAAAGGAGACATTACCAGCCAGTATGATATGAAAGGGCTGGAAAAATTAGGGTTATTAAAGATGGACTTTCTAGGCCTTAGAAATCTTACGGTAATCGAGCGGACATTAGAATTGATCGAAAAGAATTACGAAAAGGTTGACATTAAATCTATCCCACTTGATGATAAGGATGTTTACGATCTTTTTACACGAGGGGTCACCATCGGGGTCTTCCAGTTTGAGTCAGCAGGTATGCGAGAGTTTTTAATAAAATTGAAACCCAGTTGTATCGAAGATTTAATTGCGATGAACGCACTGTACAGACCGGGGCCCATGAGTAATATTGATGATTTTATTGATCGAAAACAAGGAAAAAAAACAATTGACTATATGCATAATGACCTAGAACCTATTTTGAAGGAAACCTATGGAATTATTGTTTATCAAGAACAAGTCATGCAGATTGCCAATCAAATTGCGGGATTTTCTCTAGCAGATGCGGATCTGATGCGAAGGGCAATGGGTAAAAAGGATGCTGCACTTATGAAGCGGATGGAAACCAATTTTTTAAAAGGAGCCGAGAAAAATAAAATTAATACCAGAAAAGCTAAATCTATATTTGCATTGATTGAAAAATTTGCTGAATATGGTTTTAATAAAAGTCACTCAACGGCTTATGCATACATTGCATATCAAACCGCGTGGTTAAAAACACATTATCCAGTTGAATTTATGTCTGCAAACTTGACGAGTTTTATGTCAGATACAAACCGAGTTGTCCGATTTATTAATGAATGTAGAAAATTAAACATTCAAGTTCATGCACCAGATTTAAATATTTCAGAAATCAATTTTCAACCTCTTGACAATCAAAGCATTTCATATGGATTGAATGCCATAAAAAATGTTGGCTCATCTGCGCTAAAAAGTATTATTTCTGAGAGAAAAGAAAAAGGGGAGTTTAAATCAATTTTTGATTTTTGTGTTCGAGTGGAATCTACCTCTATGAACAAAAAAGTGCTTGAAAGTCTAATTAAAGCTGGAGCAATGGATTGCCTTCCCGGGAAAAGAGAAGAATTGTATAGCTCTATTGAAAATGTTCTAAAGTATGGCCAAAGCATTCAAAACAATCGTAGTAGAAATCAGGTAGATATCTTTGGCGGAGAAGATGGGAACAGTTCTATGATAAGGGAACCAAAACTGTATGAGTGTGAGCCATGGAGTGAAAAGCAATCTCTGACTTTTGAGAAGGAAGTGCTTGGTACTTATGTGTCAGGTCACCCTCTGCTAAAATATGCAGATATTATTGAAAAATATGCTACCTATGATTTTACTGAGGCTATCCCAACCACTACAAAAAAATCATTCAGGGTGGGGGGAATGATTGATGAAATAAACCGAAGTTTTGATAAAAAGGGAAGAGAATGGGCGCGAATCAAAATGGAATGTATAGGAGGAATGGCAGAAATTATTATTTTTAATGAAAAATTTCTACGGTATAAAGAAATTATTCATGAAGGGAATATTATGTTTGTGTCAGGGAATCCAGAAAATAGATCTGAGATGAAAAATGTTAAAATGTTGGCAGATCATATTGTGCCCATAGAACAAGTTGAAAACCAATTATCAAAACATTTAAACATATTGATTAATCCTGATTCTGTTTCCACCAAAGCAATTGATGAATTATATAAAATTGCGGAGCAGTATCATGGTGACACGCGATTAGTATTTCATATTCAAAAAAATGGAAGACATCAAAAAATATTGGCACATAATATTAGCGTTTCAACCGACAGTGCATTTTTCAATAAACTGAAAAATATATACGGCAGTAAGAATATTTGGATTGAATGATTGCAGTATTACAACGCGTTTTAAAAGGAGATGTAACCATTTCTGGGAAGATATGTGGAGCTATCCAAAATGGGCTGGT
>DASCRE010000208.1:0-1684 GCA_034408645.1 Fidelibacterota bacterium
GAGTATATAAACGTATCCTCTGATCGCCATTTGTGGTCTTTCCACCATACTCGGTGGGATTCTCCGTTTTTCAATGTTGTCTCAATCAACTGTGGCATGTCACGGTTTCCATGACGTCTTAAATTCAGTGAAATATCCCAGCTCCCATCACTATTCCTTTCTTTTTTCCAACCGTGAATTCCATAATCAAGGGTTCGTGTATTATGAAGCCAAGGTTCAAAAAACCAATCCAAATTATCCCCGGTAACCTCATCAGCCACCAATCTGAATTTCTGCTCACTTGTATGTTTCAATTTCCATCGGTCATAATAGGCACGCATCACTTCTGAAAACAAAGAATCACCTAAAACATGTTTAAACTCAACTAACATGAGCGCAGGTTTTGTATAAGCATTTCGACGATAGGCACTACCCTGTTTAAACATAAAGGATGACCGACTAATAGGTTCATCTTGTCCACTGGTCATAAATCGGATAGCAGACCACTGATTTTGGCCAAGGCTGCTGGTAAATTTCCAATACTTTTTCTGGAAAGAATCATATCTTTCTGTATTTTCAAGATCAAACCCATGGAGACCATACTTATCCATCATATACAACCCGGTTTGAAATGTCGTAAATCCCTCATCCAGCCATGCTTCAGTCACTTCATTATTACCTAAAATACCATAAAACCAAATATGTCCGATCTCATGGAGAATCAAGCTCTCTGACTCACTGCCATTCATGACCAGCATTGGGTATTCCATCCCGCCACCTTTTAAACGATCCGTCGTTGTAACCTGGGGATAGGGGTACTCCCCAAAATTTTTTGTAAGCCATTCCAGTGCCCACTCGGATCTGTCTACTACTTTTTTCGTCCATTTCTTACCATTTTCTTGATTGAATAAAACATGGACATCAATCCCGTTCCACTCACCACTCTCGTAAAGAAAATCTGGTGATGAGATCCAGGCAAAATCATGCACATTCTCAGCATGGAAGGTAACGTTTCGCCTGGCGGTTGAATCGGGTTTTTCATCCCTGTTTTTAAATTCATCTAGCCACTCATGAAAATCTCTAGACGTATCTACCCGCACTATTTCCCATCCGGGATCACCATCTGCAACAGTTCCAGTTGCTCCCACAATATAGTTCCGAGGGATATCAATAGATACATCAAATGTACCAAACTCACCATAGAATTCACCTTCGGCGTGAAAAGGGATATTGTGCCATCCCTTATCATCATAGACCACCAACTTGGGATACCATTGAGCCGCGTTGAATTGATTTACCACCCTGCCCGCCCGCTCTATCTGTTCACCCACACGGTGAATCCAGTCAATTTTAATTGTAAGAGAATCATCTGGAAATAAAGGCTCAACCAAGTCAGAAGAAAGGATTGTATCATCAATTTTATAATCCCCGTTGATTTGACTCCCATTTTGGTAGATCTCAAACGAATAAATCTCAATTTTACTGAAATAATCCTTTGGTTTATTTATAAATTTTGCTGCACGTCCCAATCTTCCAAGGCGTGCCATAAATTCCCGGTGCTTAACTGAACCTTCCTGAAATGCATTTGGATAGAGATGGAGATAAATTTGATGAAGTGTATCCGGAGATTGATTTATATATTTTATATCGGAAAACCCCTCATAGGTACTGGAATCCGTGTCCACAAATATATCCATTTCATAAT
>DASCRE010000209.1:0-10681 GCA_034408645.1 Fidelibacterota bacterium
ATTCGTAATAATGATCAGCCAAAATGCAATATAGAAGTAGCACTCCATGAAGCGGTTGCCTGTCATATGGCAACAGAATCTTATTTTCAAGGACGCCGAATAGAATGGGACCCAGTAAATAAAAAATTAATTTAAGCTATCATAATTAAGTGAAATATATGACTAAAAACTTTCGCCTAGGATCAATGATGTTTCTCCAGTATGCACTGTGGGGGGCCTGGCTTCCGGTAACCGCCCGCTATCTCTCTGCTACTGTTATTGAGGGAGGGCTTGGTTTCAGTGGTTCACAGATTGGAATGATTCTCGGGTTAGCTGGCTCCATTGGTGCAGTAGCAGCTCCCTTTATCGCTGGTCAGTTTGCTGATCGCTATTTCAGTACGGAACGTATCCTGGCATTTCTGGTTTTCACTGGAGGATTGGTTAAATGGTACACCTCATTCCAGACCAGCTACAGTGCTTGGTTATATCTTTCAATTTTATATAGCATTCTCTATATGCCCACATTGGCTCTATCAAATTCCATTACATTTGCCCATATTGAAAACAGGGAGATTAGTTTTCCCAAGATAAGGGTGTGGGGTACCATTGGATGGATTGTCGCAAGTTGGGTTTTTCCAATGGTCTGGCTCCAGCAAAATTTATCACTTCAATTAATGCCTCCTTTTATATCTGGATCGGAAGTCCCCGATGTTACCTCCCGACTAGCTGATGCACTTAAATTTTCAGGAATCATTTCCATCGCATATGGGATCTTCTGCTTTCTACTTCCTCACACACCACCCAAACAGAATGCAGTGGAAAAACTTGCGTTCAAAAAAGCATTCGAATTATTTAATTATTCATCATTCACTGTCCTTGTACTGGCTAGCCTTGCAGTAAGCATCATCCATCAAATCTATTTTCTCCAAACAGGACCCTTTCTCTCCTATATTGGGATTAAGGACAGCCAAATCGGTCCCGCCATGACCATCGGTCAATTTGCGGAAATTCTGACGATGGCATATCTAGGATATTTTTTAAAACGGCTGGGGTTTAAAAAAGTAATCTTTATTGGTGTCCTTGCTTATTTTGCACGTTATGCCATTTTCGGGACTGTTATTTTGCCTGTATGGGTCATGGTTATTAGCCAGGCTTTCCACGGTTTTTGTTATGCTTTCTTTTTTGCCGCTGCATACATCTATGTGGACAAGATTGCTGACGAGGATGTACGTCACTCTGCACAAACTGTTTTTGGAATTATCATTCTCGGTGGTGGACCCGTTATAGGTGGATGGCTTTCAGGAAAACTGCAGGAAATTTATACTACATCTGGGATATTTGATTATTCCGGATTTTGGTATACTCTTTCCGCCATGGGCCTGATTACGGGATTGCTCTTTTTCTTTCTGTTTACTAACCAGCTCAAAGATGATACCAAGATTGCATGAGTAAGAAACGTCTAGGGATAGGGTTCATCGGTGGTGGATTTATCACTCGTTTTCATATTCAATCTTTGATTGGTGTCAGAGATTGTGATGTTGTGGGTGTTATGTCTCGCACACGACAATCAGCGGAAGAATCTGCTAAATTAGCTAGGACCACAGGAGTTGGCGATGCAAGCGCATATGATACTATTACTGATATGGTGGCTGATCCTAAAATTGATGCACTCTGGATCTGCTCTCCAAATTTCACTCGGATAGAAACCTTTGAAGAAATCGCTGAAGCTGTTATTTCTGGCAAAGGAAAACTTGTAGGTGTTACATGTGAAAAACCTTTAGGCCGTAATGTGGCTGAAGCTAAAAAAGTATTAGAACTAACACAGAGGGCTGGATTATTAGATGGCTATTTAGAAAATCAAGTTTTTGCACCTTCAGTGACTCGAGGTAAAGAAATTATTTGGGCACGGGGCGCTGCCACGACCGGACGACCCTATCTGGCTCGTGCGGCAGAGGAACACAGCGGACCACATATGCCTTGGTTTTGGGAAGGAGAACTACAAGGCGGAGGTGTACTCAATGATATGATGTGTCACTCAGTTGAAGAGGCACGATTTATGTTGACAGAACCTGGAAAGCACAGAGAATCCCTGACGCCTCTCAGTGTAAATGCGTACACTGCCTGCCTAAAATGGCAACAACCAAAATACGCAAATATATTATCTGAGAACAGCGGTGGTAAAACAGACTATCTTAAAAAACCATCTGAAGATTTCGCACGTTCATTGGTGGAGTATGCAGATGAAGATGGGAATAGACTGGTGGTGGAAACAACAACTTCCTGGTGTTTTGTGGGAGCGGGTCTTCGCCTAAGCATGGAGTTGTTTGGTCCCGAATATTCCATGTTTATAAATACCTTGGATTCAGATTTGAAAGTATTTTTTTCCCGAAATGTGTCCGGTAGCTCAGGAGAAGATCTAGTTGAAAAGCAGAACTCAGAATCAGGAATAATGCCTGTGGTCAGTAGCGAAACTGATGTCTATGGTTATACAGCAGAAAACCGTCACATGGTGGAGTCATTTTTAGCTGGGAAGCGCCCACAAGAAAATTTTGATGATGGATTAGATGTCACAAGACTGCTCATGGCAGCCTATATGAGCGCAGAAAAAAGCAAGACGATTCAACTGCCAAACCGGGATATTGAATCTTTCATCCCCTCTGTTGCCCGTGGTGAATGGAATCCAAAAAAAATATAGAATGAAAAAAATCAGTTTACTATTACTATTGTTTGCTGGGTGTTCTTCAAATCCAGAATGGATCGTTCTTTTTGATGGGGAAAAAGTCAATGGATTAAGAGGATTTAAACAATCAGGGTTTCCATCAGATGATTGGACAATTGTTAATGGGGAATTAAAAACCATTCCCGGGCATGGTGTTGACCTTATCAGTGAAAATATCTACAAAGATTTTGAGCTTGAACTTGAATGGAAAGTCCCCGTTGGTGGTAACAGTGGGGTTTTTTATTTCGCAACCGAAGAGGGCGACTACATCTGGCAATCTGCCCCTGAAATGCAGGTCCTTGACGACAGTACCCACACCAAAGGAAAAAGCACTTTAACTTCAGCGGGGTCCCTCTATGATCTTATTGCAGCATCTGAAAGTATAGTAAAATCCATAGGAGAGTTCAATAAGGTACGTATAAAAGTGAAAGATAATAATGTGGAGCACTGGCTGAATGATATTAAGGTCATTGAATATATATATCAGAGTGACCACATGGAGTCATTAATTGCTGAAAGTAAATTCAAAAATATGCCCCTTTTTGCAAAGGCTAAGGAAGGCAGGATTGGGCTCCAGGGTGATCATGGAGAGATTTGGTATCGCAATATCCGCATCCGGAAACTCTGATTTGAATCGCCGTGAATTTCTTAAACATGGCGTTGTGATCTCTGGTGGATTGGCTTTAACCGGACTAGGAAGCATAAATATTTTTGGATGTAAACAATCCCCTTCTTTTAAAATATCCTTAGCAGAATGGTCTCTTCACCGCTCAATACAAAATGGAGAAATAGACCACCTTGATTTTTGTTCTATCACAAATAATAAATTTGGAATTTCTGCTGTTGAATATGTGAATTCATTTTTCTTTGATAAAGCCAAAGATAAGATTTATTTAAAGGAAATGAAAATGCGTGCAGACGATCTTGGAATAGAAAGTTTGTTGATCATGTGTGATAATGAAGGTAGTCTGGGCAACCCTGATCCGACTTCCCGAACAAAAGCCATAGAAAACCATTATAAATGGGCAGAAGCAGCAAAGCTTTTGGGGTGTCACTCTATCCGTGTAAATGCTAGCAGCGAGGGTACATATACTAATCAAATTGAATTAGCAGCGGATGGTTTAAGGCGGCTGACAGAGTTCGGTGATTCCATAGGAATTAACACGATTGTAGAGAACCATGGAGGCTTATCTTCCAATGGTAAATGGTTATCAGAAGTGATGGAAAAAGTAAATCACCCGCGAGTCGGCACGCTGCCTGACTTCGGTAATTTTAGGCTTGAAGGTGATGAATGGTACGATCGGTATAAGGGAGTCCAGGAGCTCATGCTCTATGCCAAAGCTGTAAGTGCGAAGAGTCATGAATTTGATCTCAATGGCAATGAAATCAAAACAGATTATTATAAAATGATGAAAATTGTTTTAGAATCAGGTTATAATGGTTATGTAGGGATTGAATATGAAGGCAGTAATCATACAGAGATTGAAGGCATTCGCCTGACATTAGATCTCTTAAAAAAAGTCAGGGATTCGATATACTAAGAAAATCATTTTTTGGTATACTACTTTTTATCCCTTTACACACACCACCTGTTTTAAGGTATGAATAATTTCTACTAAATCGCTCTGGTTATCCATAACCGCATCAATATTTTTGTAAGCTCCCGGTATCTCATCAATCACGTCCTTGTCTTTACGGCATTCCACTCCTACCGTTTGTTTTCTCATATCTTTGACAGTAAACTTCTTTTTCGCCGATTTTCGGCTCATGGTCCGTCCTGCACCGTGAGAGCAAGAATTGAAAGAGTTGGTATCCCCTCTCCCGCGGACTATATAACTTTTTGCTCCCATGCTACCTGGTATAATCCCCAAATCACCTTTCTGTGCACGAATTGCGCCTTTCCGGGTTAGCCAAACGGTTTTACCATAATGGGTTTCTTTCTCCACATAGTTGTGATGGCAGTTTAAGGCTGCCTCTACCGAATAAACTCTTTTGTTTAACGCTAAAGACATTGCTTTCAGAATAGCTCTCATCATGAACTTACGGTTGGCTTTGGCAAAATCCTGAGCCCACTGCACTGCTTTTACATAGTCAAAGAAATATTTTGATCCTTCTGGAATATATGCTAAATCTTTATCAGGCAGATGAATGCCCCCTTGATGCATTTCCTTTTTTGCTAAACTGATGAAATAGGTACCAATACGATTTCCTATTCCTCGAGAACCGGAATGGAGCATAATCCACACATCATCTTTTTCATCAATACATACCTCTATAAAATGGTTTCCCGTACCTAAAGTTCCTAAATGATTAAAGGTATTGACGCGCTTGCTAAGCAATTTTGGATGGCGATTAATCACATTTGAAAGTTTTTTGTTTATATCAAATAATCTCCAGAATGCAAGAATATCGTCCTGTGGATTTTGCCATGCCCCCCTGTCATTTCTTCCACCATTATTTGTTCTCCCATGGGGAACTGCTTGTTCAATCTGAAAACGAATATCCCGTAAGTTTTCTGGAAGACTCTTTGCATTCAGGTTTAAGCGACACGCCATCATACCACAACCTATATCCACACCCACTGCTGCAGGAATAACAGCTTTCAGTGTTGGAATCACAGAACCGATTGTTGCTCCCAGCCCCCAATGTACATCGGGCATCACAGCTATATGATGGTGTATAACATTTAGTTTAGAGATATTTTTGAGCTGTTTCATTGCCTGAGACTCAATATCGTCTGTGTAAATATGTATTGGAACTTTTCCGCTATTGATGATCTTTTTAACTGGCATGAGGTTTCTTCATGTAATTGATGGCATTATTTTGTAACCTTTGATATTGAAATTTTAACAAATAATATGATTGAAATTCAAATAAATATGATTGGTTTTATCCTTATCAATGTTATATATTTTTTATATTTAATTAACGAAGCGAATTGAGAAGAGAGAACCATGCCAGACAAATTTAATGATGATGATTTTGAAAAACATATAAAGACTTTAATAATAAATAAAGAAATTTACAAGATGTTAGAACAATTACGGTCTATCATGCGGAAAATTGTATTTATTCTTGGAGAGGAAAATTGGGTAGAAAATAATTTTTCGAATTATCAAAAAAAACAATCACTTGGATTTATAATCGACTATTCGTTCATCTATTGTATGAACGAATTGACCGTTGTTTTAAATGATAGCGGAACATTGGCACCTATGGCAGGTATTAAAAAATGGAAGGGGGAATACGATAGTAAATATTTGGAGTTTTTTTTTAAAACTAAGGAACTAAAATCCAACAAAAATAATATTAAATCAAAAGATGAAAACAAATTATTAAAATCGCTACACAAATTATGGACATTAAAAAACGAAGATGATATAGAAAAGGAAATATTAAAGATTGGGGGAAAATATAATATTGAAAGAAATGATTTGATTTCGATGAGAGGATTTACCTTTAAATTAGAAGACAAGATACTAAACGCTATTTGGGATGAAGAATAAAATCACTTCAAATTTTCATTCCTTCTATAATGTCATCTGATATCATAAAAAACAAATTAATTTATCTTTTCTTATTCTTAATATTTTATTTATAAATTACAGCAACAATTTTTTATAAAGGAAAGCAAAATGAGTGACAAAACGACAGGAACGGTAAAGTGGTTCAACAATTCCAAGGGATATGGTTTCATAACCCCGGAAGGTGGAGGACAAGATTTATTCGTTCACATGAATGATATTCAAATGGATGGATATAAAACCCTCAGGGAAAATCAAAATGTTGAATTTGAAATTACCGAAGGTGAGAAAGGACCCGCAGCAACTAAAGTAACTCCTCTCTAGATTTATTGTAATTAATCTATCAGGTATTTTTCCGATAGATTACCATACATTTTATCATCAAAAAAACCCCAAAATATTTTGGGGTTTTTTTTTAGTTTTCCAGTTGAATTATTTGAAAATATTTTGTTCTGCCAGACATAGATCCGAAAGCACCCATTACCGGGTTTCCACTTTTATCTCGTAGGTTTGTACGTTCTGGATCTAATAGATCTAACTGAACATAAAAGTAATAATTTTCATACCCTTCTGAGAACGTAAAAATATCATATTTAAATTGATCAGCACCGATGAAAGGAGGATATTTTTCTGCCACTACTTTCTCTGACATAAGACAAATAGAATTATTAATAATATTACTTCCGCTATCAGTACCACCATCCCGATGCCCATGATAATAAACATAACGATCATTTACTTCATCATATATATATTGGACTGCTTGATATTTAATTGTTTCAAAAAGTGAAGCATATTGGATTTTTGCTGAATCATTGCCTTCCTGAAAAAATAAAGTATCCCTATTATGATAAGATTCAAGACAGCTGTACACATTAGATTCATCTGAACATGCAATAACATTTGTCTCAGAAGTATCCGTATAAAATATAACCGGTCTTTTTATGATATCTGTAGCAATTATTTCGCCATAATATTCATACCCTGACCCTTCGTTACATTCGCAAGAGAAATTATATTCTGTATCATAGTGAGTGAAAAAATCAATATCACATGAGTCCGGTATCCATGCACCATAAGAAACGGTTTCTACATCTATGATATCAAACCCCTGCGATTTATCATCAAAAAAGACTCCCCCTGTATCGCTATAAATGAAAGAACAAATGTCTTCTCCATGTTGTATTTTTACAGTGCAAAGACTATCAAGATGTATTTCGGGCAATATTTCATTATACTCATCCACATTTAATTCATTGCAACCAGGAATTCCATCTTCTTCTCCCGTATCAGGAGCAATATCACCTCCGATTCCTCGGTCGTCGTAATCTCCATCATTATTCGAATCATAAGCTTGTTTTCCATCTTCCCCTACATCATCTGTCACACAATCTCCTGGACATAAATCAATACATTCTACTTTATTTTCATAAGTAACTAATTGTGTATAATCCCAAGCACAACTATCACAATTATCTTCATCTACTTCACAGGAAAACAAATGAAGTTTACAGCTAGTAATATTATTACATTTATTTTCACATTCTTGCAAAGACTCATAAGAGATTGAGTCCTCTGTACAGTAGTAGTAATTCCAATCATTGTCATCATCTAAACAATTATATAAATTTGCTTCGTCCAAAGGTACGGACTTATCAATCCTAACTATAGCCGTAGAGTCTGCTGGAAGCATTAAGGCTTCTATCCTAAGTTCAGATTCATAGAAAGAAAAATCATCTGAAAAATCCGTAATTTTTAACTCTTTTTCACAAGCGATGAAACAAACAAACAAAATATATATTAAAAAAAGTGGTTTATTCATTATAAGCTGAATTCCCATCCAAAAGTTAATATAATTGGAAACATACTATAAGCTGCGACCTGAGACGGTGATGCCTGATGGTTCCAATTATATAAAAGTACATTATAGTGGTTTGTTAGATTTATAATTTGAAATTTCCACTTTCCTTTAAGTCCCCATAAGATTGATTCTCTTGCAAAGCTAATATCTATTCTAAAATAGTCTGGATATCTTCCACTATTCCTAGCTCCATATATATTTCCAAAATGTAGGTATGGATTTTCAAGGCTTCCGTACTGACCTGCCTGATGGACTTTCCCTATTACAGGAGTATATGTTTGTCCACTGCTGAATATTGTACTTATGCCAATCTCATTTTTTTTAGATAATTGATAGCTCAGCACTGAGTTGAAGGTGTGCGGTTTATCATATTTTGCAGGATAAACCTCTTTCTCTTCCCAAATAATTCCGTCTGTGTTAAGGTCTACTTCACGTTCAATTCTGGCATAGGCATAACTAATCCATCCTGAAAGTTTATTTTTTTTCATGCGATATAAAATTTCTAATCCATATGATATACCTATCCCCGATAATGCAATAGTTTGTTCTATATCGCTTCCCTCTACTTTAGGGTTAAGGTCATAAATATTGTCATAGGATTTCTTATATAACTCTAACGAAAAAATATTACCTTCGGATATCCAATATTCACTTCCAATGATTAAATGTTGGGATTGTTGCGGTTCTCTCCCTTTTGGGATGGGTTGCCAAAAGTCTACAATTCTTAATAGCTCATCCTCTTGATTAATAGTATATAAAAACTGAGAATATTTCCCCCAACTAACTTTAAGTGCAAGGTCAGGAATCGGATTAAATTTTACTCCGATTCTAGGGTTAATAAGATTATCATCATAGTGGCTGAATTTTGAAAACCTAAATCCTGTATTTAAATGAAGTTTTAGAAAAGGTTGCCACGTACTTGTAAGAAAAAAGCTAGTGATTGATGGCTCTGAACTCAAGTTAACTCTATCAATTCCAGCAAAAGATTCAAAATAATCCATATACAATACTTTGTATTCCCATCCTGTTTTCAACGTAACTAAATCAGACAAGAATATATTTAAGGTTTGGTCGAAACTAACATCTGAAACGATATTATTTATATCAAGAGATAGATCAACATCAGTTTCTGATATTTCCTCATTATTGGTGTTACTGGTATCTGGATTAAAATCAATTGCAAAGTCCACATTGAATCTGTAATCGGTTCTAGATAAATTATTCTCAATAAAATAGTTTGAGTTGGGTATAAATTTCCATATTAAACTTTTTGTTGAGTTTCCCCAATCCCATGAAAAATCAATTCCCGGGAAATCCCCTCCGCCAAGAGACAAAAACAAATCATCTTTTCCTGAGAATTGACTATAAACAAATTGATTATATTTATTTGGGGATGTTTTGAATTTAATATGTGTATCCCAAAAATAATAATTAAATGGAGGTTCTTTTTCCAAATTATATTTATAATATAAATTTACAAATTGGTCAAAATAGGTTCGTCTGCCTGATATCATCCAAGACCCATTGTACAATGGTCCTTCCGCTACAAACTTTGAAGATAATAAACTAATATCACCGTTTATCTTACTGTAATCCCAATATTTTTTTATTGGATTTGAATCAGGGAGCCGCCCATTTTTAGAATTTCCCTCTCTGGCAGTAATTTGTAAAACTGAAGAAAGCCTTCCACCATACTGTGCAGGAAACCCTCCAGCTAGAAACTCTGTATCAGATATCATATCTGCATTAAATGTGGAGAATACTCCTCCAATATGGTATGGATTATACACCTCGGCACCATCAAGCAAAATTAAGTTTTCGTCAGGACTACCTCCTCTTACAATTAGAGCAGCATTAAAATCATTGCTAGCGTTGACACTAGGCAATAACTGAAGTGTTCTAAACACATCTGCTTCAATAAATGCAGGTGCTCTGCGAATATCTTGATTGGTAAGATTTACCCTGCTCACATCAACACGATTTTCGAATCTCATTCTTTCAGCAGACACAGTCACTTGCTCCAAATCAATTGCCACAGGTTCTAATTCGAAATCAATGCGAATATTTTGGGTAGTAATCTCAATCTTTTTCTCAACAGTTTGATACCCAATCATCATTAGCCTCAATCTATAACTTCCACTTGTCATTTTTGGCAATATATAATATCCATTTACATCAGCGGACGTTCCCATTTGATTTTCTAGTATAATAACATTTGTGTAGGGTAGAGGTTCTCCGGTACTTTTATCTTGAACAAAACCAGAAACAGACATCCCAATTAGTTGTGACAAAATGGATGATAGAATTAATAATTGTCTAATTATTGACATAAATGCTATATAATAATTAGACTACTTTTCTTTATTCAATATATTTTTGAATTGTAGGGCAGAGCTGTTTATACAATATCTCAGTCCAGTAGGTTTCGGGCCATCTTCAAATACGTGCCCCAAATGTCCCCCACAGTTAGCACAAAGAACCTCAGTTCTTAATCTGCCCAGGCTGTTATCTGTTTGAGTTTCAATATTGTTTTCTTCAACGGGTTTCCAAAAACTGGGCCAGCCTGAACCAGATTCATATTTAGTATTGAATTCAAAT
>DASCRE010000210.1:0-4985 GCA_034408645.1 Fidelibacterota bacterium
CAAGGCGATTGGACATATGGCAGAATCGAAGTAAGAGCAAAGCTACCTGGTGGCGTGGGGACCTGGCCCGCAATTTGGATGCTCCCCACAGATTGGGTATATGGGGGATGGCCTTACAGTGGTGAGATAGATATTATGGAACATGTTGGTTTTGATCCCAATGTGATCCACGGGACCGCGCACACAGAGGTCTATAACTGGTGGAACGGAACACCGCCTCCGGAGGGGACAATGTATATAAATGGAGCAACCTCTAGTTTCCATGACTATACTCTGGAGTGGGATAAAGATTATCTCAAGTGGTATGTGGATGATGTGCAATATTTTACTTATGCCAATGACCAGGAGGGAAACTATGAAACATGGCCCTTTGATCAGCGCTTTCACCTGCTATTAAATATTGCCATAGGTGGTACCTGGGGCGGTCAGCAAGGCATTGATGACGATATTTTCCCCGTACATTTAGAGGTTGATTATGTAAGAGTATATCAACAGAGAACTAGCGTCACCTTTCAGGTTGACATGTCAAACGAAACGGTCAATGAAGGGGTATTCCTTAACGGCAGTTTTGTGGACTGGGATTCAGGTTCTTTTATAGAAATGACAGATGAAGATGAGGATAATATTTATTCGGCAACTGTCAGCGTTCCTCAGGGATACCATCTCTATCAGTACTTCAACGGTGGGGGATGGGAAAACAGGGAGATCGTTCCCCCGGAGTGTGACGTGAATGATCATCCTGATTATGCGGACAGGGGTCTTGATGTTGCGGAAAATGATATTACATTGGATCCGGTCTGCTTTGGCTCATGCGGACCGTGTACAAATTCCGACTATTTAATGGCATACGGTTCTTCCATCTTGGACCCAGACCAAGGAAATTTTATTTTAAAAGGTATGGGCCTGGGCGGATGGCTGGTACCGGAGGGTTATATGTTGAAAATACCGGGATTTGGGTCTCCTACCGAGATCAGGAATATGATCACAGATCTGGTTGGCACTGAGAATTCTGATAATTTTTATGAGGCCTATAGAGATAATTTTGTTACCGAGGAAGATATCTCACAGCTGGCAGAATGGGGATTCAACTCCGTGCGCCTGCCCTTTCATTATAAACTAATTTCAGAAAGCCAGGGCACCTATAGTGAAGATGGGTTTCAGATCATTGACCAACTTTTAGATTGGTGCAGTGACAATGAAATGTATCTTATCTTGGACATGCACTGTGCTCCAGGAGGGCAAAATCCGAATAACATCAGTGACAGTAATGGGGAGGCTCTGCTATGGGTAAATGATACATATAAAGAGTGGACCGCGGACATCTGGGGGGCCATAGCCCAAAGATATTCAACAGAAAGATGGATCGGCGGATATGACCTTCTCAATGAGCCCGCCTACAGCGATAACAGCGTTATCAGGCAAGTATACGAAGACATATCGAATGCAGTTAGGATGCACGATACAAATCATATTATTTTTATTGAGGGGAACTGGTATGGAAGTGATTTTTATCAGTTGGTCCCCCCTTTTGACAATAATATGGTGTATAGCTTTCACTGGTACTGGAGTGAATCTGACCAGGATCAGATCGCATCCCATCTCAATATGAGAAACCAGTACAATGTTCCTCTCTGGATGGGCGAATCTGGAGAGAACTCAAATCATTGGTACAACAGCGCTGTGCAATCTTTAGAAAACAATAACATTGGGTGGTGCTGGTGGACATATAAAAAGATGAGATCCATCACATCACCACTCGAAACAATAATTCCCCAAGATTACCAGTTGATTCTTGATTTTTGGGAGGGCAATGGTCCGGAACCTAATATCTCAACCTCCGTGAACGGTCTAATGGATATGGCTGACAGTTTTTTATTGGACAACTGTATCTTTCATCCAGGTGTAATTCATTCATTGATGGATGGTGAGTTTGGAGACATAAACAAACCTTTCTCTGATCACATCTTACCGGGAACGATCATGGCAGTGGATTATGACATCGGTGGCAATGAGACTGCATATGTTGATGAGGAATATGAGACCACATCCCTCGACAACTGGGTTTCATGGAACCAAGGATGGTTTTACCGGAATGACGGTGTTGATATTGAGGAGTGCGACGATCCTGAAGTCGTTTACAACGTGGGGTGGATCACAGATGATGAGTGGCTAAAATATACCATATCTGCATTGTATTCTGATGACTATGAGGTTAGTATGTATGTTGCCGGGCAGGGCCAGGGAACGCTCCAAATAAAATTAGATTCAGAACCTATATTAACGGTGAACATATCTCCGACAGGAGGTTGGCAAAACTGGGAACCACTTTACATTAACATGTACATACCTGAAGGAGAGCACGAACTCAGTCTCCACTGTTTGGACGAAGGTTTCAATCTGAGTAAACTGGTGTTTTCAAATATGACACCCGGAATGACATTGGAACATACAGCCGGATGGAACATGGTAGGGCTACCATTAATTGCTGAAAGTACAAACGCCCAGGATCTGTTTCCTGAGTCCGTTAACGGTTCACTCTATGGTTTTAATGGAACATACTTTAATGAAGATGGGCTAGCTCCAGGGACAGGATATTGGTTGAATTTTTATGCTAACGGAAGTTCGGTCATTCAAGGGGAATCTATTACTGAACTAACCATAGCGCTTTCACAGGGGTGGAATCTAATTTCAGGGATTTCAGATGAGATCCCCGTTAGCGGGATAATTGATCCTGATAATATCATCGTAGAAGGAACCATATACGGATTCCAGGGAGCATACATTAATACTGAGATAATAGAGCCCGGAAAAGCATATTGGATCTATTCAATAGAAGATGGAACTATTGAACTGAACTCTACTATTAATTCAGTTCAGAGAAAGGAAATTTTTTCTTATATGTCCGAATTAAATAAAATGACCATAAATGGAATTCCTCTCTATTTTGGAAGGGATATTCCCTATAAGAATAAACTCAGTTACCGTCTGCCTCCCCTCCCCCCCTCTGGCGCCTTTGACGTACGTTTTAATGGTGGCACCAAGATAACAACAGAGAACAAAGCTGAGATAGAGGTGATGAGTCCCTATAAAAGCCTTAATATTAGTTATGATGTGATTTTGAATTCTGGAGCTCATCACCACTGGGTTCTAACTTCCACAAATGGTGAAGAGTATATTTTGGAGGGTACCGGCGGTGAGATCACAGTCCCATCATCAGAAAGATTTACCTTAGAGCACAAGGCAACAATACCTACAACCTTTACCCTTCACCAGAATTTTCCAAATCCATTCAATCCAATTACCACTTTAAGGTACGACTTACCTAAAGATAACTTTGTAAAACTTACCGTTCACGACATGTTAGGTAGAATGATAGTTCAGTTAGTTGGTACCACACAAGGAGCAGGATTTAAGTCCGTTGAGTGGGATGGTACGGACCATATGGGCAGACCTGTGAGCGCTGGTGTCTATCTCTACCGGATACAGTCTGGTGAATTTGTACAGACAAAAAAGATGGTGTTGGTGAAATAATCATTAAAAAAATTAGGAGCATATTTGTGAAAAAAAACATTTTACTATTTACCATTCTATCTTTGCAATTTAGTTATGCACAGATCGGAGATGTCATTTGGGAAGAAAATTTTAATGACCTGGATAACTGGATGAAGATCACCGGAAATGGCTCCTGGGGCTGGGGCAATGGTGAACTGGAATTCTACAAGGAAGAAAATGTTGAAATAGTTGAACTTCCCGGAAACCCGGGGAATAATGCTCTGCACATTACAGCCAAACAGGAGTCAGGTCCAGATATAGTTGACCAGTGGGGAAATCCGTTAAACTATACATCGGGAAAGGTGACCACAAAAGCAAAAGTCTCAGTTCAATATGGAGTGATTGAGACCAGAGTAAGAGTACCGGACCTTGACCTTGGAGGGTGGCCTGCAGTATGGCTGCTTGGGACATCAAATCTTGGCTGGCCCCGTAGTGGTGAACTCGATATGATGGAAATGGGTTCTCGCCAGTCCTTCAGGGATTTACATGATCAGCACAATGGTGGTAATGGTGCTGACAATTCAACAGTGAATCAAGCTGTGGGTGCCAACGCTTTGTTTTATTCTGATGATGCCTTAACCCCGGAAAACCCATCTGGTGCCGCCAGTATTTCATGGGATCCGGACGATGACTATTGCAGACCCTACTACAATTATGATAATCTAAACGACAGGTTTCTCACATATCGCATGTATTGGGATGAGGAGAGTATACGATTTACAGTTATTGATGATGGCGATGAGCATGATCTCTACACAGAACCATTTCCAATTGACAGTACATCAGCTGAGTTTCAGGAACCTTTTTATCTTATAGCCAATCTGGCCATAGGCGGATTATTTACAGATGCAGATTATCTTGGTGGAAACGGAGCAGCAATTTCGATGCCCTTCCCCGCTGATATGTATGTTGACTATATAAAGGTAATGGAATGGAACGGGCAGGGGGAGGTTCATATCGGGCCGCCCACTTTCCAGGGAGGGACCTTTGGTCTGTTTACAGACACAACTCCGATTGATAACGGTTTGGTAGTCGGTGATGATGCGGAAATCTATGTTTGGGAAGGCACCTTAGGCGACGGCAGTATTCCACCTTACGAAGGTGAAAATGGCATATCATGGCAAACTACCGGATTAGGCTGGTTTGGCGCAGGAATTATGTCCTTGCATCCAGTTAATCTATTCAATTTTGGTGAGGGACATTTAAAATTTATGATCAAAATCCCAGCCAATATTTCCTTC
The DNA here is from genome assembly GCA_034408645.1 of Fidelibacterota bacterium. GTDB lineage: Bacteria > Fidelibacterota > Marinisomatia > Marinisomatales > AB-629-J13 > AB-629-J13. The sequence continues at coordinate 4,794 of DASCRE010000210.1, forward strand.
AAGATCGGTATTATTGATGCCTGGGGTAATCAGTCATATGTTGATTTTCCAGCAAATCAAACCACATACGGCCTTGTCAGGAATGGCAACTGGGGACAGGCATCTATACCCGTGGAAGATATCAGAGGCGAATGGATCGATCTACGAATGTTGAGCTATGAGTTTGTTATATTAGAGGTGAATGGCTCATCG